>DVGG01000002.1 GCA_018712825.1 Candidatus Faecousia excrementipullorum
TAGAGATCATCCTTTCGATTGAGTGTAGGGGTATACTTGTATTGTAAGGATTTTGGTCTCTATGTTCAACCTATTATTATAACTTTGGGGCCAGGCTCATTCCCCTGACCCCAACATTTATTATAGAACCAAAATGTTTTTCAGGACCTCAGAAATGAGGTCCTGATTTCTTGAAAAATGAAAAATTTCGTTGTATAATACGGGCAGTTTGCAAGGACAAACTTAAAAGCCTGGAGGCGGAAACGATGACGATGAACGATTTGAAGGTAGGGCAGTGGGGAACCATTGACTGTGTCGGTGGGGAAGGGGCTCTGCGCCTGCGTTTTTTGGATATGGGGCTTATCCCCGGAACAAAAGTACAGCTGAAAAAGATTGCCCCTATGGGCGATCCCATTCAGATTCATGTGCGGGGCTATGAGCTGACCCTTCGCAGGGAGGATGCAAAGAAAATTACCTTGCGGGAGGAATCACTATGATTTTTGCATTGGCTGGAAATCAGAATTGCGGTAAAACCACCTTGTTCAACAGCCTCACCGGTGCCAATCAGCATGTGGGAAACTTCCCTGGTGTGACCGTAGATCAGAAGGTGGGAACCCTTCGGGGAACCTCCCATCAGGTGGTGGATTTGCCGGGTATTTACTCCATCCGTCCCTATACCCAGGAGGAAGTGGTAACCCAGCAGTTTCTGCTGGAACAGAAGCCGGATGCCATTATCAATATTGTGGATGCCACCAATATTGAAAGAAATCTGTACCTGACGCTGCAGCTTCTGACCTTGCAGGTTCCTATGGTAATCGCCCTGAATATGATGGACGAGCTGCGGGGGAATGGCGGAAGCATCGATGTGCGGAAAATGTCGGAAGCTCTTGGCGCACCGGTGGTGCCGATCAGCGCTGCCAAGAATGAAGGCATTGCGGAATTGGTGGAAACCCTTCTGAAAACAGCCCAGAACAAAGAGAAGCCCAAAGTTCTGGATTTCTGTCCCGATGGTCCTGTCCACCGGTGTATCCACGCAGTGAGCCACATTATCGAGGATCATGCCCAAAAGCTGGATATCTCCCGTCGTTTCTGTGCCTCCAAGCTGATTGAGGGGGAAGCGGATTTCTTTGACAAGCTGGAGCTGAGCCAGAATGAGCGGGAACTGATTGAACACTCTGTGATTGAGATGGAGCACGATTCCGGGCTGGACAGAAACGCAGCTCTGGCAGATATGCGGTATAACTTCATCGAGAAGGTGTGCAAAAGCTGCGTAGTAAAAGCCCACGAGAGCCGGGAGTACCTGCGAAGTGTTGCCATCGACAAGGTTCTGACCAACCGCTTTTTTGCTCTGCCGATTTTCGGCGTGATCATGGCCCTGATTTTCTACCTGACCTTCTATGTGATTGGAGAATACCTTTCCAACCTTTTGGCCCTGGGAATTGACACGCTGACAGTATGGGTGGATGATATCCTGACGGCATACGGCATGAATCCGGTGGTGCACAGTCTTGTAATCGACGGTGTTTTTGCCGGTGTTGGCAGCGTGCTGAGCTTTCTGCCCCTGGTGGTTGTGCTGTTCTTCTTCCTGTCCATTCTTGAGGACTCGGGATACATGGCAAGAATCGCTTTCCTGATGGACAAGCTTCTGCGGAAGATTGGCCTGTCCGGAAGAAGCTTTGTGCCCATGCTTCTGGGCTTCGGCTGTTCTGTCCCCGCCATCATGGCTACCAGAACCCTGTCCTCCCAGCGGGACCGGAAAATGACCATCATGCTGACACCCTATATGAGCTGCTCAGCCAAGATTCCGGTGTATACGGTGTTTGCTGCTGCATTCTTTCCGGGGTACGAGCTTCCGGTGATGCTTGTTTTATACTTTGGCGGTATGTTGATTGGTGTCCTGGTGGCGCTGATTATGAAGCATACCATGTTCCGGGGAAATCCGGTACCCTTTGTAATGGAGCTGCCCAACTATCGGCTTCCGTCTCTGCGAAGTGTGGTGCTCCTCATGTGGGAAAAAGCCAAGGACTTCCTGGAGCGGGCGTTTACGGTGATCTTCCTGGTCACAGTCATTATCTGGTTCCTGCAAAACTTTGATATGCGCTTGAATGTAGTAAGCAACAGCGCAGACAGCATTCTGGCGGGAATCGGTCGGGTTATCGCTCCTATTTTTGCACCCCTTGGCTTTGGGGATTGGAGAATGGTCACCGCATTGGTCTCCGGATTTTCCGCCAAAGAAGCGGTGGTTGGCACCTTTGGTGTGGTTCTTGGGGTTGGCACGAACCAGTTGCCTGTTGCCCTTCACCAGCTGTTTACCACCCTTTCTGCTGCCAGCTTCCTGGCATTCACCCTGCTCTATACTCCCTGCGTTGCGGCGGTAGCTACTATTCGCCGGGAGTTGGATTCCACATGGAAAACCGTTGGCGTAGTCCTTATGCAGTGCGTTGTTGCCTGGATCGTGGCACTGCTGGTATATCAGGTGGGGTTGCTGCTATGAATTGGCTGGATATTATACTCACAGTTATGATTGTGGGTTATTGTGCATATATTCTATTCAGAAGAAAAGGGAAGGGGTGCTCCGGCTGCTGCGGCTCCTGCCGTGGCTGCCACCGGAAAAAGTAGTGCCCTTTTCCCACTACAAAGGAGGTGCCTTTTGTGGAACTGTATATTGATGGTTTGAATATCCAAGCGGAGCCGGGGAAATCCCTGCGCCAGTTGTCGGAAGAACTGGGGTTCACCGGACAGGATTTTTCCACCAGACCCATCGCTGCCAAGATTGCCGGCGAGATCTTTAACCTGAACTATATTCCTGTGCGTAACGAGACGGAAGGGCTGGACCGGCCATCCATACGCCGGGCTATGGCCGCCTCCAACGGTCAGGTACAACTGCTGCGTTATACAGACCCCGCCGGAAAGGATGTATACAGCCGAACGGCGCAATTTGTACTGTTTTTGGCAATTCACCAGCTTTGGCCCCGGGCCACAGCAAAGATGGATTGCACCCTGGGACCTGCTTTGTATGTGGAAGTGCTGGGAGAGGACAGCTTTGACCCAGCCATATTAAAACAGCAGGTGGAAAAACTGGTGTCACAGGACATTCCTCTGATACGCAGACGCATTTCGACCCAGGAGGCAATCGACCAGTTCACAAAGCAGGGGGACTTGGATAAGGCAAGACTGCTTCACTGGCGGACAGAGCCTTTTTTTGACCAGTATACCTATGAGGACTTTGCAGATTATTATTACGGCGAGCTGGCACCTTCAACCGGATATTTGCAGGTGTGGGATATTCTTCCGGAGGAAGGTGGTTTCCTGTTTATCTACCCGGATGATCAAAATCCTTCCCGAGTTGCTGCTTATCAGCAAATGCCCAAATTCCAGAGCGTCAGTCAGGAAGGGGAGCGCTGGTGTCAGCTAATGGGATGCGAAACGGTGGCTGACCTGAACGCTTTGGTGGAGAGCGATAAAATCCGAAGCCTGATTCGGGTAAACGAAGCACTTCACGAAAAACGCTACTCCCAGATTGCGGATATGATTTGCGCCAGAGGTGCCCAGGTGGTGATGCTGGCAGGCCCCAGCTCCTCCGGCAAGACCACCTCAGCCAACCGTCTGGCAACCCAGCTGCAGGTGCACGGAAAGAAACCGGTGCTGATGAGTTTGGATGACTATTATATCGACCGGGACAAAATTGCCCCCGGGCCGGATGGCAAGCTGGATCTGGAGCATATCAACACCATTGACACCAGACTGTTCCGGGAAAATCTCAAGGATTTGCTGGCCGGCAAGCCGGTGGAAATTCCTACCTTCAGCTTCCTTACGGGAAGACGCCAGTGGAATGGACACATCATGCAGCTGACCCGGGATACGGTCGTTATCGTGGAGGGGCTCCATGGCCTGAATCCTTCTTTGCTGCCTGAAGGCGTGCCTTCGGATAAGATTTTCCGGATGTACGTCAGTCCCTTGATTCCTCTGAATCTGGATAACCATAACCGCATCCCTACCAGCCTTTTGCGGCTCCTGCGCCGGATTGTACGGGATTATGAAAGCCGCGGCTCTTCCGTGGAACGTACCATGTCCATGTGGGATTCGGTGCGCAGAGGAGAAAAACGTTGGATTTTCCCCTATCAGGAGAATGCAGATGTAATTTTCAACAGTTCTACCCTTTATGAGCTTGCTGTGCTGAAAAAGCACATTTTCCCCCTGCTTACTGCCGTGCAGCCGGAGGAGAGCTGCTATGACGAAGTGCGTGGCATCGTGAAAATCCTCAACTATATCAAAGAGGCAGATGTGGACGATGAAATTCCCCCCACAAGCCTTGTCCGGGAGTTCATCGGTGGCAACACCTTTTATCGTAAGTAAAGAAAAATCCGAACAGCCTGCAAAGCTGTTCGGATTTTTTCAAATCTCAATGGTGTAACGCTCGTATGCGTTGATGATTTTCGTATCTCCCAGCATCTGTTCTCTGGGGATATCTGTCCCATAGGTCACATGGACATGGCCGTGAATCAGATATTTGGGCTTATATTTTTCAATCAGGTTCCGGAAACAGGCAAATCCCCGGTGGGCATAGTCCTCTCCGTCCCCAAAACCGGCTACCGGAGCATGGGTAACCACAATATCTACACCTCCAGCCCTGCGGATTTTCCACCACAGCTTTCGAATCCGCTTTGCCATCTGTTTTTCCGTGTACTGGTGGGGGCCTCCACTGTATAGTGCGGAGCCGCCCAATCCAAGAATCCGGATTCCCTTGTAGGTAAACACCATGTCTTCAATGCTGTCGCACCCTTCCGGGGGTGTTCGGGCATAGCGAACATCGTGGTTACCGTGGACATAAAGCACCGGCTTGTTGGACATGGTAACAAGGAAAGAAAGATAGGAAGGCTTCAAGTCTCCGCAGGAGACAATCAGGTCATAACCGTCCAACCGACCGGGCTGATAGTAGTCCCACAGATAGGGGCACTCCTCATCGGCAAGGAATAGAATTTTCATAAGATTGGCCCCTCCTTAACCGGAGAAAGCTGATCCCGGTAAATGCCCAGCAGCCGGACAAGGGGCTTACTCTTGTCCACCAGTTCTTCAAAGTCAGGGATTTTTCCGTCCACATTCTCACAGAGCCAATCCATATTGATGATTTCTTCCGGTGAAAAGTACTGCTTTCCTGCGTTCCTTTCCACACCATTCTGGTCCACAATATGACGGTAAAAGGGATGGACGGAGCCGTTGCAGATACCCGTGCGCAGAATTTTGGCAAGACTCCGTACGCCTTCCGGCAGGTCATGGCTCAGTTCCAGACCGACTACACCGCTGTTCAGACCCCACCAGTAATTCACTGCATGAACGCCGCTTTTTCCTGCGTTGAGGGTATCCCAGCCACCATAGAGAATGCTGCGGACCAGCTTGATATAGAAGGTACCCCAATCCCAGTAGGGAGAGGCCAGCAGCTGGGTGCTGCCGTCTTTGAAGATGTGGAATGCACCGTAATCTCCTCTGCTCCAGCCCGGGGTGGGAATATCCAGAGAGGAAACAGTATCGATTCCCTGATCCAAAAATTCCTGCAGGGGATTTCCGGGGGTGCAGGACCATCTCAGACAGATGCGGGCATTGGGGTTGGTCAGCTGCGCACCCAGGGCAAAGGCATTGATGCCGGCAGGGACGCCGAAAATAGGATAGCTGGCAATATAACCGATTTCATCACTGCTGCTGACGGCACCGGCGATGGCTCCGGAAATGAATTTTCCCTCAAAAATACGACTGTAATAGGTGCGAATGCCGGTGTAGGGCATGGAGATGGAGCAGTTGAGAATCTTCACGTTGGGGTGTTTCACAGAAATCTTCCGGCAGGCATCAATCAGAGGTGCAGTTGTGGTAAAAATAACCTGGGCGCCGTTGTGTATGGCATCCTCCATGGCAGCCACAGCATCTTCTCCAATGCCAACACCGGTGTATTCCTGAATGGTGACCTGCTCACCCAGCGCATCTTTCAGCTGTTGCTGCCCCCGTATATGTGCCTGTGTCCATGTACTGTTCTCCTCGAAAAGTTCATTGATGAAGGCCACATTCAGATGGAGCTGTGTGACAGTGGAAACCAGCTTCCCCCAAATGGAAGGAGTGTTTTCAGATGTTTCCTCTGTGGTCAGGGCAATGGGATCCTCCCGGCAAAGCACTTTGATATCCGGCATAATTGCAGTAATGCTTTTATTCAGCTCGGCAGTGTTGAAATCCCACAAAGACTGGTAGGGATAGACCTTCAGCCATACCAGCATGGCATCCATGACAGTAATGGGCAGGTCACTGCCGCCCAGCTTCTCATATGCGTTTTTGAAGGTCAGGTATCGGGAGCGGAAGAAACGGCGTTCTTCTTCTGTCCAGACATGGTCAGGGGAATAATCCAAAGCAGCCTGCAGCTTCTGGAAACCGCCCGGCTGGGTGAACACGATGTCATAGGAACCGGTAAAACGGTAGTCGTGGAGAAAATCGTAGTACCGCTGAATCTCCGGCTCTTCGGAGTATTTGGGAATAATCCGTATGACGTATCCTGCGATGGTCGGAGCCTCGAAGTACTTATAAACGCTTACTCGCTTATTTCCCTCCTGCACGTAGAACTTTCCCAGGTACTCAAAGCAGCGGATAGGTTCCAGGGAGCCGGAGTCACTCATATGAACCATGCAGATGTTGATCCACTTGGAGGCAAATTCCGTTCCGTCGGAAAAAACCGGAAGAAAGTTTCTGGAAAAGGCGGTGATGCGTCCGGTGGTCTTGGTGCCGATAATCCGGTCTGTGGGAATATCAATCACACCCAGTTCTACCTGGCCGGCGGATTCACTTTCGTTCAAAATATCGTCCAGTACCGGGGGCGTAGGATCGATGCCTTTGGCGATACATTCTTTCTGATTTTTTAATCCCAATTTCAGCGCCTGATTATATTCCTGAGATGCTTCCTGACGGGTAAAAGCCATAAAAATCAACCTCCCAACAAAAATACACGATTAGCTTCATTATAGAAAAATTTTTTCAGGAATGCAATATGAAGAATACATTTTCACCGTTGGTTGGCTGCATATTTCCGAAAGTGATTTGACATCTTCCATATAAATTGGTAAAATAGCAACAGATTGTACCGTATGCGGCCAAGGCCGCCGGAAGGAGAACGCACTGCATGGGAAAAATCACCGAGCGAACGGTAAATGCGGAAAGAGTGGAAGATCTGGTTGCGGTATTTGGTTCCTTTGATGAGAACATCAAAAGAATTGAAGAGGCACTGGGTGTAGTGATTGTCAACCGGGAAACGGAGCTGAAGGTTTCCGGCGACGAAGAGGCCGTAGGCAAGGCCGTAAAGACTTTGGAAGGTCTGCTTGCCCTGGCTGCCAAGGGAGAGAAAATTGACGAGCAGCGGGTTCGCTACCTGATTACGTTGGTGTCAGAGGGAAATGAGGCCCTGGTATCCCAGATTGCGAAGGATGTTGTCTGTATTACCGCTAAGGGCAAGCCCATCAAAGCCAAAACAGTCGGTCAGCAAAAATATATGCGGGCAATGGAGAAAAACACGGTAACCATCGGCGTAGGCCCGGCTGGTACAGGCAAAACCTACCTGGCCGTGGCTGCTGCGGTGGCTGCTTTTCGGGAGCGTTCCATCAACCGAATTATCCTGACCCGTCCGGCGGTGGAGGCAGGGGAGCGACTGGGATTTCTTCCCGGTGACTTGCAGAACAAGGTGGACCCCTACCTGCGTCCGCTGTATGATGCCCTGTATGATATGCTGGGACCGGAGACTTTCCAAAAGTACCAGGAGCGGGGGACCATTGAGGTGGCACCCCTTGCCTATATGCGGGGCAGAACTCTGGACGACAGCTTCATCATCCTGGACGAAGCCCAGAATACCACCAAAGAGCAGATGAAAATGTTTTTGACCCGACTGGGTTTCGGCTCCAAAATCGTCATTACCGGCGATGTCACCCAGATTGACTTGCCGGGGGATAAGGTATCCGGCTTGAAGGATGCCATCCGGGTGCTGGAAGGAGTGGAGGACATTGCCGTCTGCCGCCTGACCTCTGCAGATGTGGTACGCCACGCCTTGGTGCAGAGAATCATCAATGCATACGAAAAAGCCGAAAAGAAACCGCCGGTTAAGCCGGTCAGAACCTTTACCGGCACATATCAAAGGAAAAAAACGCCATGATAAATCACAAGATTGTAATGAAATTTGACTGTTTCACCCTGCACAAACTGGAAATCTCCCGGATTATCCGCAAGTGCATCGGTGCAACGCTTCAGATGGAGGGGGTAAATGCTCCCTGCGAAATCAATGTGTTGATTACGAACGATCAGGGAATCCGGGAGATTAACCGGGCGACCCGGAACCTGGACAAGCCTACGGATGTGCTGAGCTTTCCTATGTTCTCTTTGGAGGCGGGGAATTTTCCCAAGGACTGCCGGAGCTATATGGACCCGGAGACCGGAAAAATCCCCCTGGGTGACATGGCAGTTTCTTTGGAGCGGGCCATAGTCCAGGCCAAAGAGTACGGCCACAGCAGCCGCAGGGAAATCGGATACCTGACCATTCATTCCATGCTCCATCTTCTGGGCTATGACCACCTGGACGAAGGCCCGGAAAAGGCAAAGATGCGGGCACGGGAAGAAAAAATTGCAGCCTCCATCAAGGGTATGGAGCGCAAATAAAGGAGCTCTTGAAAGGAGACACTATGGCTACCAAAACTGCAATGATTACCATAGCCGGACGTCCCAATGTGGGCAAGTCCACCCTCATCAACTACCTGGTGGGAGAAAAAATTGCCATCGTATCCAATAAGCCTCAGACTACCCGGAATCGGATCTGCGGCATTGTTACCAAGGACGATACCCAGTTTGTTTTTGTGGATACACCGGGCTACCATAAGCCCAGAACCAAGCTGGGAGACTATATGGTGGATGTAACCAAATCCTCCATCTCCGATGTGGATTTGATGATTCTGGTGGTGGAGCCGATTCCGGCGGTAGGCCCCCAGGAAAAGAGCCTGATAGAATACATGAATGCCAAGAAGTGCCCCGGAATTCTGGCAATCAATAAGATTGACACAGTGGAAAAAGATATTCTGCTGCAGGTGATGGATGTCTATTCCAAGGAGACGGATTTTGTTTCCGTGGTGCCTATTTCCGCCAAGACCGGAGACGGGGTAGGGGAACTGCTGAAGGAGTGCAGCCGCTATGCGGTGGAGAGCCCCTTCCTGTTCCCGGAGGATTCCACCACCGACCAGCCTGAGCGGCAGGTAATGGCGGAGATTATCCGGGAGAAGCTTTTGTGGTGCCTGGACCGGGAGATTCCCCATGGCACTGCGGTGGAGATTACCAAGTTCTCCGAGCGGGACAGCGGTGTGATTGACATTGACGCAACCATCTACTGCGAAAAAGCCAGCCATAAGGGAATCATTATCGGAAAGCATGGGGATATGCTGAAGAAAATCTCCTCTATGGCCAGAGTGGACTGTGAACGCTTTATGGGCACCAAGGTGTATTTGACCACCTGGGTAAAGGTAAAAGAAAACTGGCGTGACAGCGATTTCCTGGTACGTAATTTCGGTTACAGAGAATAATTACCAGGGGTAAACCCTCCCTTTGGGGGAAATCTATTCCCGGAGGGATGAGGATGAAGCCAGAACTTTTGTGGCAGGGGTTTCTGGAAACGGGAGCTCCGGAGCTGTATTTGCTGTACCGTCATGCGATGAAAACGGAGATGGACCATGTACTTGACAACACCGGGGCTGGTGCTGAGAGTAACCCCATACCGGGATACGGATGCAATGCTGACCCTTTTGACCCCACGCAACGGTAAATTGACGGTAAAAGCCAGAGGCTTGAGAAGAAAAAATTCCCCGTTGACAGCCCCTTGCCAGATTCTTTGCTATGGGGAATTTACCCTCTTTGAAAGCAGAGGGTACTATACCATCAACGAAGCCCACAGTGTGGAGCTGTTCCAGGGATTGCGCAGAGATTTGGAGCTGCTGTCCCTGGGTACATATTTTGCTCAGGTGGGGGAACTGATCTCCCAGGAGGATCAGCCCAGCCCGGAGTTGCTTTCCTTGCTACTGAACTGCCTGTATGGTCTGGATAAGCTGAAGCTGAATCCTGGGCTTGTAAAAGCAGTTTTTGAAATGCGGATTGCCTGCCATGCAGGCTACACACCGGATTTGTCCGGCTGCCATCACTGCGGTGCAGCCAATCCCGACAGATTCGATCTCTCCCAGGGCCGGCTGGAGTGTGCATCCTGCCGTGACCCCGGTTCCTCCGGCATTCGTATGCCTGTTTCGCTGGGTGTGCTGGAGGCGATGCGGTACATTTGCTTTTGTGACAGTAAGAAGATTTTTTCCTTTCAGATTGGGGAAGGGGCGATTTGTGAGCTTTCCAATATTACGGAGAGCTATCTCACCACCCAGCTGGAAAGAGGGTTTTCTACCCTGGATTTTTATAAATCCTTGCTGGTATAATGGATAGGAGAATAACATGTCTACGCTGTATGAAAAATCTCTGGCGAAGCTGGAGCTGGATCAGATTCTGGTCAGGCTTTCCGATTGCGCCGGAAGTGAGGGAGGAAAGGAAGCGTGTCTGCACCTGCGTCCTGTTTCGGACTTGGACGAAGTGTGCAAGCGCCTGGAGGAAACCTCCGCAGCTGCCCGGATGTGTACCCAGAAAGGAAACCCCGGGTTTTCTCAGGTCAGTGATATTTCCCCGTCGCTGGAACGGGCGGAAAGGGGAGGAAGCCTCCACCCCAAGGAACTGCTGGCAATCGCCGGAGTGCTTCGGTGCGCCAGAATTGTAAAAGGCTACGTTTCTGAGGACGAGGAGCCTACTGTTTTGCAGGAGCTGTTTTCCGGTTTGACCGCCAACAAATATTTGGAGGATCGTATTTTTGGTGCGATTTTGTCCGAGGAAGAGATTGCTGATACCGCCAGCACCACGCTGGCGGACATTCGCAGACATATGCGGATTCAAAGCGGTAAAATCAAAGAAAGCCTGCAAAAAATCATATCCTCTCCGGCCTATGCGAAATTTTTGCGGGACCCCATCATCACCATCCGCCAGGGCCGCTATGTGGTTCCGGTGCGGAGTGAGTGCAAAAATGATGTGCCAGGCCTGGTACATGATGTTTCTGCCACCGGCTCCACTTATTTTGTGGAACCTATGTCTGCGGTAAATGCGAACAATGCCCTGCGGGAACTGCAGCTGAAAGAGCAGAAAGAAATTGAACGGATTCTGGCTGAGTTATCCGCCGAAGCCGCGGCTTACAAGGAAAATCTGGAGCTGAATGTGCGGCTGCTGGTGCAGCTGGATGTGATTTTTGCCAAGGCAAAGCTGGCCTACCATATGAATGCCTGGGCACCGGTTATGAATGACCGGGGATTTGTTGATTTGCGGAAGGCCCGGCATCCATTGATTGACCCCAAAAAGGTTGTGCCCATATCTGTGCGGCTGGGGGGCGATTTTGACACTATGATTATTACCGGCCCCAATACCGGTGGCAAGACCGTCACCCTGAAAACCATCGGACTTCTGACCCTGATGGCGGAGTGCGGTCTGCATATCCCGGCAGGGGACGGGAGCACCTTGTCCACCTTTGATGCTATCCTGGCGGATATTGGCGACGAACAGTCCATTGCCCAAAGCCTGTCCACATTCTCCAGCCATATGAAAACCATCGTGGATGTGGTGGATCAGTGTGACTGCAGAACCCTGGTTCTATTTGACGAGTTGGGTGCAGGCACTGACCCGGCGGAAGGTGCCGCGTTGGCCATGGCGCTGATTGAGTATTGCAGAAAGATGGGAAGCCGTGTGGTGGCAACCACCCACTATGCAGAGTTGAAGCTTTATGCCATGCGCACCAAGGGGGTCATCAATGCCTCCTGCGAATTTGACGTGGAGACTCTTCAGCCTACGTACCGACTGCTGATTGGAATTCCGGGAAAATCCAACGCTTTCGCCATATCCAGAAAGCTGGGACTTTCCGAGGATATCCTGAAAGAAGCGGCGGATCTGGTGGGAAAAAGCGATAAGGATTTTGAAGATGTGCTTATGCAGCTGGAAAAGCAGCGTCAGCAGATGGAGGCTGCCCGCATGGAAGCGGAGCGGCTGAAGCGGGAAACAGCCAGCATCAAGCAGCAAAGTGAGGAATACAGCCTGCAGCTGCAAAAAGAGAAGGACAAAGCCCTGGAGCAGGCCAGACGGGAGGCCCAGCAGATTATCGAGGACGCCCGCCGGACCGCCAACGCAGCCAGCGAAGAACTGAAAGCCCTGAAAAAACAGCTGACGGAAAACGCCGATACCCAGAATATCAACCAGCGGCAGGCAGAGCTGCGGCGCAGCCTGAATGAGGCGGAGGGAAGAATCCGCGCCGGTCAGAAGGAAAAATCCCGTCCGGAACCCACCCGGGATATTCTGGTGGGAGATACAGTGGAACTTCTGAAGCTGGGAACCAAAGCAAGCGTAATTGCCATCAACAAAGATGGAAGCTACCAGCTTCAGGCCGGTGTCCTGAAACTGACGGCAAAGCCGGATGAGGTATACCTGCTGGAACAGGAAAACCCCTACAAGGTAAAAGGCGGCCGTCCTGCCCACTCCGGCAGGGAGATGAAAACCACAGCCACATCCTCTGAAGTGGATTTGCGGGGAATGGACAGCATTGAAGCCATTTGTGTGCTGGACCGGTATCTGGATGAAGCCATGCGTTCCAATCTCCAGTCGGTTCGAATCATTCACGGCAAAGGCACCGGTGCGCTCCGGGCAGCGGTTCATCAGTCCTTGCGGAAAAATAAGTATATCAAGTCTTTCCGCCTGGGTGTTTACGGCGAAGGAGAAGATGGTGTCACAATCGCAGAGTTTAAGTAAAAGAATTTTGACAAAATCAAGATATATATGCAGATAAATGTGAATTTTCATTCACGAACGCATATTTGATATGGAAATCAGTTGACTTTTTGCTTAAATTTGCTATCATATAGAAAAGCCTCCCTAGGACCGAAGGGATGCACAAAGGAGAGTAAAGCTATGTTCAGTAAAGAAATCGTAGTCCGCTGTGAATCTGGCTTGCACAATCGCCAGGCAACATACTTTGTTCAGAAAGCCAACGAATATGACTGCAGCATTTGGTTGGAATCCGAGAACCGGAAAATGAATGCAAAAAGCCTTTTGGGTGTGATGTCCCTGGGGATTGTTACCGGTGCTGAAGTTGTTCTCTCCGCTTCCGGGCATGATGCTGAGGCGGCTGTCAACGCTCTCGAAGCTTTGCTTCAGCGGGATGTTTATTGATGATTCTGTCCACCGTCTCAATGCCAACGGCATTGAGACGGTTTTCTTATGGTGACGACAATGACAATTGACGAATTGAAGGATAAGGCCTCCTGCTTGCCTCTGGCTCCCGGTGTTTATGTCATGCGGGATAAAAACGATCGGGTGATTTATGTAGGTAAGGCAAAAAAACTGAAAAACCGTGTCAGCCAGTATTTTCAGGACACAGCTTCCCATACTCCGAAAACCCGGATGATGGTAAGCAAAATCGACCATTTTGAAGTGATTGTGGCTGCCTCTGAGTTTGAAGCGCTGATTCTGGAGTGTTCCCTGATCAAGCGCTATATGCCAAAGTATAACATTCTTTTGAAGGATGACAAAGGCTTTCCCTACCTTCGGCTGAATATGAAAGAGCCTTATCCTGTCATTACCATGGTCAACCGCGTTGAGAACGATGGGGCTGAGTATTTTGGACCCTTTGGAAGCCGGAGCATTACCCAAAGTCTGTTGGAGGCCATCCGCTTGGCGTTGAAGCTGCCGGGGTGTCATAAGCAGTTTCCCAGAGATGTGGGAAAGGGCCGGGTGTGTCTCAACTACCACATGAACCAGTGTGCCGGCTGGTGCCAGGAGGGGATGACCGTCACCCAGTATCGCGAGACGATGGAGCAGGCACGGCAGCTTTTGTCCGGAAACTACAAGCAGGTGGCAGAGGAAATCCGGCAGGATATGCTTCAGGCAGCGGAGGAAATGAATTTTGAACTGGCAGCCAGCCTGCGGGACCGCTTCCAGGCTGTCAATGCCCTGGGGCAGAAGCAGTTGGTCACCGCCGGAAAGGCAGGGGATCTGGATGCCATCGGCTATTATCAGAACGAAGTCAAGGCCTGCTTCACGGTTCTTTGCTTTGGACAGGGAAATCTGCTGGACAAGGCGTATGAGGTGTTTGCATCTCCCGAGGACAAGGAGGCGGCTTTATCCTCTCTGGTAAAGCAGTATTATCTCACCCGGGAATGTGTTCCTTCTGTGGTGCTGCTGCCCTTTGAAATTGAGGACAGAGAGCTTTTGGAGCAGATGCTTACAGAAAAATTCTGCAGAAGAGTGCATATCAAGGTACCCCAGAAAGGGGAAAACGCAAGGCTGCTGGAGCTGGCTATGAAAAATGCCAGGGAGGAAGCAGAGCGCTTTACCAATCGGGAGGAGCGCTATACAGGAACCATTCAGCTGCTGGGAAAAATGCTGGGCATTCCTGCACCGGAGCGGATTGAGTCCTTTGACATCTCCAATATTTCCGGGACGGATATTGTAGCCAGTATGGTGGTTTTTCAGGACGGAAAGCCAAGAAAGAAGGACTATAAACGCTTCAAAATCCGGGACCTGGACGGTCAGGACGACTATGCCTCCATGCATCAGGTTATTTCCCGCCGTTTTGCGCATTATAAAAACGGCGATCCGGGCTTTGAGACGGCTCCGTCTTTGCTTCTGATTGACGGCGGCGTTCAGCATGCCCGGACAGCCCGTCTTGCCCTGGCGGAGTTGGGACTGGATTTCCCGATTTTTGGCATGGTTAAGGACGACCGTCACCGGACCAGGGCTTTGGTGACAGAGCATGGTCTGGAAATCCGCATAGACAATCAGCCGGCCATTTTTTCTTTTGTGGGCAATATTCAGGAGGAAACCCACCGGTTTGCCATTACCTACCACAGACAGCTGCGCAGCAAACGGCTGCGGTATTCCAAGCTGGATGAGATTCCGGGCGTCGGGCCCAAGCGGAAGGCACAGCTGCTGAAAATGTTTAAGTCACTGGACGCAATCGGCAGAGCTTCCATGTACGAGCTGGAGCAGCTTCTCCCCAAGCCGGTGGCTGCGGAAGTGTATGAGTTTTTTCACAAGGAGGATCATTCACAATGCGAGTGATTTCAGGATCAGCCAAAGGCGTTACGTTGAAAACGCCCTCCGGCATGGAGACCCGTCCCACAACAGACCGGGTAAAGGAAGCAGTATTCAGCATCATTCAATTCCACATTCCGGGAGCCCAAATTCTGGATTTATTCGGCGGAACCGGTCAGCTGGGGATTGAAGGTTTAAGCCGTGGCGCAAAGTCTGCTGTTTTCGTAGACCGAAGGGAGGAGGCCTGCGCACTCATCCGGGAGAATCTCCGGCGTGCCAAGCTGGAAAGCAACGCCAGGGTTGTCCGCAGCGACTATATGACCTATCTGAACCGTTCAAAGGAAAAGTTTGATATTGTCTTTTTGGACCCGCCTTATGGGGAAGATTTTCTGGAAAATTCCCTGATAAGAATAACAGAAATTGACATTTTACAATCTGGTGGTATAATAGTTGCAGAGCGCCCATTGGGAAAGGAATTGTCTTTGGATTTGCCTGGATTTTCCAAATCCCGGGACTATAAATATGGGAATACTTTGATTGCTGTATATCAGAGAAATCCCATTTTGGAGGATAAGGCATGAAAATAGCCATTTATCCCGGCAGCTTTGACCCGATTACCAGCGGTCATTTGAATATCATTCGCAGAGCATCCCAGATTTTTGATCAGTTGATTGTCTGTGTTATGGTAAACGCTACCAAATCGCCTATGTTTTCCCAGGACGAGCGTGTCAGTATGATTCGTAAGGTGGTTGGTGATCTTCCCAATGTGGAGGTGGATGCCTCCCGGGAGCTTTTGGCAGAGTACGCCAAGCGGAAGGGCGGCTGTGTCATTGTGAAGGGGTTGCGTGCCGGTTCGGACTTTGAAAATGAATTTCAAATGGCCCTGATTAACCATAAGATTAACCCTAACCTTGACACCATGTTCCTCACATCAGAGCACCAGTATATGTACTTAAGTTCCAGTACAGTCAAGGAGCTTGGGGGTTACGATGTGGATTTGTCGGATTTTTTACCGGCGCAGATTATACCGGAATTCAAACAGCGTATTGCTGATATTCGCCAAGGAGGAAACAGAGAATGAACGAGCAGCACATTGAAGAGATGCTTTCAGCACTGTATGATATGATTCAGGATGCCAGAGGTGTGCCCCTGGCTTCGGATAAGTGTATGGTGGAGCGGGACAAGGTTCTGGACATGCTGGATGAAATTATTTCCCAGCTTCCCGTGGAAATCAAGCAGTCCAAAACCATTGTGGAGTCCCGCAATGAGCTCATCGGCCAGGCCCGTCGGGAGGCAGAGAGTCTGATGCGTGAGGCCCAGGAAAAGGCCGATAAGCTGATTTCTGAGGAGGCTATCTATCAGGAGACCAAGCGTCAGTGCCGGGAGATGGTTCAGCAGACCCAGACCCGCATGGCTGAGCTGCGGAAAGCAAGCAACGACTATATGGACGATGCCCTTCGCCGCACCGAGGAGGCGGTGGCTATGTCCTTGGAGGATGTGCGTGACACCCGCGCCAAATTCAAGGCATTGGTTGAGGCCCAGGAACGCCGTTCTGCTGCTGCCGCAGAGAATAATAACGAGGCTGAATAATATAAAAAGGCAGTTCAACAAATATCGCTTGAACTGCCTTTTTTATACGTGTTATCAATCAGGAGGTTAGGAAAATGAACTACATGGAGCGATACGAATTTTGGTGCAATGCAGGCCTTCCCGAAGCGGTAAAAGCAGAGCTGCGGGCAATTCGGGATGACGAAGAGGAACTGAAGGGACGGTTTGGCGGCGACCTGCAGTTCGGCACGGCAGGTATGCGCGGAATTATGGGTGCAGGCAGCAACCGGTTGAATGTTTACACCGTACGCAGAGCCGCCCAGGGCATGGCCGCCTGGCTCTCCGAGACGGATTTGCCCCAGAAAGCCGCCATTGGCTACGATTCCCGGCACAATTCCCAGCTGTTTGCTGAGGTTTGCGCAGTAGCGTTTGCAGAGAAGGGGATTACCACCTATCTTTATGACCGCCTGGCACCTACTCCCATGCTGTCCTATGCGGTTCGGGAGCTGGGCTGCGGCTGCGGTATTGTGATTTCCGCCAGCCACAACGCCGGTGCTTATAACGGCGTTAAGTGCTACGGACCGGATGGCTGCCAGATGACTGATGAACCTGCTGCAGTGGTCACCGAGAAAATCAGCCAGATTCCTTACTTTGTTCCCGAAGCAGATACCTTCGAGAACTACAAAACCAGCGGCCTGATTCATTATATTGACCAGTCCCTGTGGGAGCGGTACTATCAGACGGTTCTGGCTGAGGCTGTGGAGCCTGAGATGATTGGCAAGGCGGGCCTGAACATCGTTTACACCCCGCTTTGCGGCACCGGAAATGAGCCTGTACGGGAGGTCCTGGGGCGTCTGGGCGTCAATATCACAGTCGTTGAGGTGCAGGAGAAGCCGGACGGAGATTTCAAGACCTGCGAGTATCCCAATCCGGAAACGGATGCTGCTCTGAATGAAAGCTACAAGGTGGCACAGAACGCTCCCTGCGACGTGATTCTGGGAACCGACCCGGACTGCGACCGCGTGGCCATCGCCGTTCCTGACGGAAAGGGCGGCTATCGGAAGCTCTCCGGCAACGAGCTGGGCTGTCTGCTGATGGACTACATTCTTAAGGCCCGGACGGCCAGAAAGGATATTCCGGAAGGGGCCATTGTGGTACGCAGCATTGTTTCCTCTCCGCTGGCTGACCGGATTGCGGAGCACTACGGTGTAACCATGAAAGCGGTGCTCACCGGCTTCAAGTACATCGGCGGCGAGATTCTGGAGCTGGAGAAGAAGGGAGAGGAAAAGAAATTCCTCTTTGGCTTCGAGGAAAGCTGCGGCTATCTGAAGGGCACCTACGCCCGGGATAAGGACGCAGTGGTGGCTTCCATGCTGGTGTGCGAAATGGCTGCAGCTCTGAAGTGCAGCGGAAAGACCATTCTGGATGCTCTGAAGGACGTTTACAGCACCTACGGCTACTATCTGGCTCATGTGCAGAGCGTTGAGCTTACGGGCGCTGACGCCATGGAGAAGGCTGCAAAAATGATGGCTGACCTCCGGGCCTCCATTCCCGAGAGCATTGGAGGCGCGAAGGTTACCTGCGTCAAGGATTACCGCAGCCAGGTAAGCAAGGACGTAACGACGGGGGAGGAGAGTGTAATCAACCTGCCCAAGTCCAATGTGCTGGAGTTTGTGCTGGGTGCCCAGGGCAGCGTGATTGCCAGACCCTCCGGCACGGAGCCCAAGGTAAAGTTCTACTATACTGCCGTTGGTGAAGACGAGGCTTCCGCCAAGGCATTGCTGGATAAGATGGTAGCACAGATTTCCAAATAACAGAGAGCTCCTGAACGGGAACTGCAATTTGAGCAGTTCCCGTTCTTTTTTTATGT
Organism: Candidatus Faecousia excrementipullorum; assembly: GCA_018712825.1. GTDB lineage: Bacteria > Bacillota > Clostridia > Oscillospirales > Oscillospiraceae > Faecousia > Faecousia excrementipullorum. The sequence goes on from DVGG01000002.1 coordinate 18,551, forward strand.
CTGATGCATAGAATTCCACTGAAGGGGAGGGACCTGAGATGACTGGAAAAAAATTTAACAAGCAGCACTCGCTAATCGGTTCGGCGGCTGTGGGGGTGGGAATCGGGATGCTCGTTGAGGTGATGGGAGCCCTGCTCTGCGCCTTTCTCATAAACAGGGAAGCGATGCCGCAGACAAGTATGGGCTTTCTGGCAATCGCGGTGCATGTCGTAAGTGCGGCAGCAGGAGGATTTGCTGCGGGGGTAAAAAACGGAGGGCAAATTGCGTTCGTTTGCGGAATCGTGGGACTTGCCATAGCGGCAATCTGGACCGGCATTGGAATACTCTTTTTCAGTGGAATCGCAGGGGGGACGCTGGGGAATCTGGCAGGCATCCTTGCGGGCTCCGTAATTGCATGCGCACTTCAGCTTCTCCCGAAGGGTCCTGGATTGAAGAAGTTTTCCGGGTACTCTCGTTAAAATGTACAAATACGCCCAAAGGGTAAATAAAATTTACCCTTTGGGCGACGTACGCAGCTTTTCTTGCATTAACAACATCTTGTATCAGCCAAACGTACAATGACCCAATATATTGAAAATAGTTGAAAATGGCAAAGAAAATATAACTGAAGTTTTTAAAGTTTACATAACAGCGTTGACATAAATATGGGCATAATTGACAAAATATTCAAATTATCACATTTCGACTTGTATTTTCGTTGAAATTGGTGTATAGTATACGAGTACTTACATACTCTTATGATTTGTGTTGTTATGTTATGTCCTCTGCGGCGCTGTTCCGTTTGTAGGGTTTACCTTGGAGGGCAATGCAATGACAACGAAAAAGTACAGCTTTTCAGGATTTCTTTCATCTGTTCGTCCCGGTGTTCCGATGCTGCTTGGCGTATGGGTGTCGGGTATGGCATTCGGAATTGTCCTGTGTCAGTTTCTGAAGGAAGCAGTCACGTCTTTGATGGGTTCTGTTTTGACCGGCAGAATCTCGATCGTCGCCTTGTTACTGACCATTCTGATTCCTCTGACAGTTTCGTTCCTTTGTCAGCGCTACCGTTTCTTCTTACTTGTTTATCTGACCGCTTTTGCTGAAGCCCTGGTTCTTGGGTTTTCCGCATATGCAGTTGTACTATATAGCGGCCATGCCGGCTGGTTGATTCATATTTTTCTGTTGTTTCATTGCTATATTGGAGCTGCGTGTTCGTTATGGCTTTGGCTCAGGCAGTTTTCCGGACGTGATACCACATTTTCACGGGATTTGTGGATATACGCCATTGTGACGGGAGCTGCCGGTGCGGCGGATTATTTTCTGGTGTCGCCTTTTTGGGGTACACTTTGGCATTAACAAAAGAAAGGTAGCATTTTTCTCATGTTGGATTTGATTCAGGCCTATGAAAATTACCTGACGAAGGTAAAACAGGCATCTGCCAATACGGTTGCTTCCTATATGCGGGACATTCGTCAGTTTTCCCAATGGCTGCGCAGTAGTGAGGATCTGGATGTTTTGGATGCCCAGCAACTGAATATCGCCAAGTATATGGAGAATCTGGCTTCCGAAGGAAAGTCCAGCGCTACGATTTCCAGAAATCTGGCCAGCCTGAAAAATTTCTACAACTATCTGACCAGTTCCGGCTTTTTGGAAAAAGCACCGGTAATCGAGATACATATCCAGAGGGAAGAGAAGAAGCTCCCCCAGATTCTGACCAACCGGGAAGTGGAGCTGCTCCTTTCCCAGCCCGTCTGTGTAGACCCGAAAGGCTATCGGGATAAGGCCATGTTGGAAGTGATGTATGCCACCGGCGCCCGGGTGACTGAGCTGATTGACTTGAATGTCAGTGATGTGAACCTGGAGCAGAGAACCGTCAAGTGCAGCAGCGCAAAGAAGAGCCGGTTTGTTCCTCTTTACCCGGTAGCGTTTCAGGCACTTTCTGATTACATGCAGAAAGTTCGCCCGGGCATGATTGCCTCCCCGGATGAGCAGGCCCTGTTTGTAAACATGAGCGGCGAGCGAATCAGCCGTCAGGGATTCTGGAAGATTCTGAAGTTCTATCAGCAAAAAGCCCATATTGAGAAGGATATCACCCCCCATACTCTGCGCCACAGCTTTGCGGTGCACCTTCTGGAAAACGGTGCTGACCTGGGTTCCTTGCAGGAGCTGATGGGACACTGCGATATTTCCTCCACCCAGGTATATACCCAAATGGTGAACAAGAAGATTAAATCCGTATACGAGCATTGTCATCCCAAAGCGTAACAAAAACTGCACCCGGTTTCCTATGGAAGCCGGGTGATTTTATGCAAAGAATGCCGGGTGCAGTCTGAGAATCCTGCACCCGGCACAGATTATTTGGTTTTATAATTGTGTGATACCTGCTTCCACCAATTTCTGCAGGCTCATGAGGATGCCCAGTTTGGCATGATACCAGGTAAGTCCTCCCTGAAAATATACCGCATAGGGAGGGCGGATAGGACCATCGGCAGACAGCTCAATGGAAGACCCCTGGACAAAGGCTCCGGCGGCCATAATCACATTGTCATCATAGCCAGGCATAGCCCAGGGCAGGGGATCCACATAGGAGTCCACCGGGGCCGCGGCCTGAATACCTTTGCAGAATGCAATCATGGCCTGTTCGCTTCCCAGTTCCACTGCCTGAATGATATCATGGCGGGTTTCCGAGGCACCGGGGACACACTTGAAGCCCAGAGGCTCATACAGATTGGCAGCGAAAATAGCGCCCTTTTCAGCGCCGGCTACCACAGTGGGTGCCAGGAAGAAGCCCTGGAACAGAGCGGGCATCAACCCCAGATTGGCACCTACTTCCTGACCAAGTCCGGGAGCAGACAGCCGGTATGCACAGCGGCTGACACATGCTTCTGTGCCGCAAATATAGCCGCCAATCGGAGCCAGACCGCCGCCGGGGTTTTTGATCAGGGAACCCACTACCATGTCTGCCCCCACATCAGAGGGCTCTATGGTTTCCACGAACTCTCCATAACAGTTATCCACCATACAGATAACATCCGGTTTTATTTTTTTGCAGAAGGCAATCAGCTCACCAATCTGCTTGACGGAAAAGGTGGGGCGGGTGGCATAGCCCTTGGAGCGCTGGATGGTGATGACCTTGGTATTGGCATGAATTGCTTTGGCAATCTGAGGATAGTCAAAGGAGCCATCCGCCAGCAAGGCCACCTGCCGATAGGTTACACCGTACTCCGCCAAAGAGCAGGGGCTGGGCCGAATGCCGATAACCTCCTGCAAGGTGTCATAGGGGAGCCCCACAGGGCTTAAAAGCTCATCCCCGGGAAGAAGATTGGCAGAAAGGGCTACAGTCAGTGCGTGGGTTCCGCAGGTGATTTGGGGGCGCACCAAGGCAGCCTCCGTATGAAATACATCCCGGTATACCTTTTCCAGCGTTTCCCGGCCTACATCATCATAGCCGTAGCCGGTGGTAGCGGCAAAACAAGGGGCTGCCACCCGGTTTTTTTGCATGGCATGCAGTACCTTGGCCTGGTTGTACTCAGCAATTTCATCAATGGCCTGGAAGCGTTCAGAAAGCCCTCTCAGGATTTTCTCGCCGTATTGATATACCTCGCCGGAAACGCCCATTTTTTCGTATTGTTCCAATAATGCGTCCATAATAACCTTCCTTAGCATCAAAAACTTTATATCCTGTTGCAGTATAACGAAAACCGCCTTGGTTGTCAATACCAAGGCGGTAAAATGGAAAAATGCGGGGTCAATCGTTGTCTCTCCGTCCGAAAATCAGCAGCAGCCGCAGCAACTGAGCCAGGGAAACAGCGGTGGCAGCAACATAGGTCATGGCAGCTGCAGTCAGGGTCTTTCTGGCACCCTTTTGCTCCTCTTCCGTCAGAAGGCCGCCCTGGTCAATGGCTTGCAGCGCCCGATGACTGGCATTGAACTCTACAGGCAGGGTTACCAACTGGAAAACCAGGGAGAGGGCAAAGCAGGCGATGCCGGCATATACGAAAAAGTAGGACATATCCGAAAGGGCACCCAGCACAATGCCCAAAAGAATCAGGGGCATGGCCAGCTTGGAACCCAGATTGGTTACGGGAATAATGGCGGCACGCAGGTGGATGGGGGCGTAACTGGTGGCATACTGGACGGCGTGACCGGCCTCATGGCAGGCGACGCCGATGGCGGCAGTAGAGGGATTGTCATAAACACTTTCCGAAAGCCGGATAACGTTTGTCTTGGGATCATAGTGGTCGGTAAGATTTCCGGAAATCCGCTCGATTCTTACACCGGTCACGCCGTTCATGGAAAGCACCCGTTGCGCTGCCTCAGCACCGGTGATTCTCCTGGAGGAGATTTGCCGGGAATACCGCTTGAAGGTGCTGTTTACAGAGGCGCTGGCCACCAGGGAGAGAATAATGCACGGCACAACCAGCACCAGATACGTCCAATCAAAACCATAGAAATAGTAAGGCATAGCAATACTCCTTTTTTAATCAATTGTTCATTGCATCCCAAAGCTCCTGGGTAATGGCGCTGCGGAACAGGGGATAGGCCTGAGAATGCAGTTTGTTCAAAACATCCGCAGAGGAGCTGACGGGCAAATTTCCGGCAGCATAGAAGTCAAAATCCAAAATGAATTTCATTTCCGGGTCTTTCTGCCTTCCCTTACGCACAAAGCCGGGACCGGAATGAATCTTGACCCTGGCCCCATTTTTCAGGAGCAGGTCGCTGTCCACGGTGCAGCGGGAGAAGGCCTGTTCCGGGATAAAGTCCTGCTGCATCGGCCCCAGATAGGCCGGAGCAATCAGTTCGCGAAAGGGAGTTTCCTCCAAAGACAAGGCTCTGCGGGAAATAAAATTCAGGTAGCGAATCCCGATTCTCCCAAAAGTCCGGGGCTGGTAAATCCGGATAAAAGCCGCCAGGGGCAGATCCAGCATATTGGAAAAGTCCTGCCACCCTGTATAGCGGGAGCAGCTGAGGCTGATAAAATTCTCCGTCAGATTGATTCTGTAGTCCCCGTTATCAGAGGTGAATGCATAATTGATTCCGGGGTCGGGGTTCTCCAGGTGAAAATTGCCCGGGACGCCTGCCAGCTTTGGGGGGCGCAGCTCCTTGTTGGCTGCAAACCCAGGAAACCGGGAAGAAATGGCCTCCTGGAACTCGCCGGGAAGGGACGTGCGCAGCCGGTCAATTCCCGGAAAACGAAGCTGACAGATGACTTCCGACAGTTGGTGCCTGGGAAGCAAAGGATTTGGTTCGGGAGAAAACAAAGTAACACCTCCCATACATTTTTTGTTATTATACGCAAGTTTCCAATAAAACGCAAGTACCGGACGTGAAAATGCCCCCTTGTAAACTTTACAAGATTGTAAATTCTGTTATAATAGAGGGGACATAATAGATACGGAGGTGTCTTCGTGGAATTTTTAAGATTGCTGGAAGAGATACGGACAGGCTGGCTCAATGGAATTATGCTGGCTGTTACCTATCTGGGAAGTGAAATCATTTTTCTGGCCGTTGCGCTGATTTTTTTCTGGTGCGTGGATAAAACCAGAGGGTATTACCTCATGTCCGTGGGGTTTGTGGGTACGATTCTCAACCAATTTCTCAAGCTGTTCTGCCGTATTCCCAGGCCCTGGGTGCAGGACCCTCAGTTTACCATTGTAGAAGAAGCCAGGGCAGGGGCGGACGGTTATAGTTTCCCCAGCGGGCACACCCAGAGCGCCGTGGGAACCTATGGCAGCATTGCCTATACCTCCCGGAATCGTTGGGTGCAGGTACTGTGTGTTGCGGTTGCCGCACTGGTAGCCTTTTCCCGGATGTATCTGGGGGTTCATACCCCTATGGATGTGGGTGTTTCCGTGGTAATTGGCATCATTCTTATTTTTGCACTTCGTCCGCTTTTTTATAAGGAAAATGGGAAATATATCCCCTGGATGCTGGGCTTCATGACTGCACTCGCCGTGGGCTTTTTGCTCTATGTGGAATTCTGCCCGTTTCCCGAGGAAATGGATGGGGAAAACCTGGCTTCCGGTATGAAGAACGCCTACACCTTGCTGGGAGCCCTTCTGGGCATGGTCGTCGTATATATTGTGGACGAACGATGGCTCCATTTCCCCATAAAGGCAATCTGGTGGGCGCAGTTGCTGAAGCTAATTCTGGGAATTGCATTGGTGCTGGGGATTAAGACTGTGCTGACTCAGCCTATGACCGCCCTATTTGGCTTCTACTGGGGCCGGCTTGTCCGATACTTCCTTACTGTGGTTGTTGCCGGCAGCCTGTGGCCTTTGACTTTCTCCTGGTTTTCAAGGCTGGGAAACAAATCATAAGAAAAGAGAGGAACTCAGGTGCATTACGCAACAATCAAAAATTATGACATTGCCAACGGGCCGGGGGTTCGGGTCAGTTTGTTCGTTTCCGGCTGTACCCATCGCTGTCCGGGGTGCTTCAACGAGGTGGCCTGGGATTTTGAATACGGCGAGGTTTTTACCCAGGAAACCATCGATGAAATTATCGCCATGCTGAAGCCCGATTTCATTCAGGGTCTGACCCTGTTGGGGGGAGAGCCCTTTGAGCCCCAGAATCAACCGGATGTTGTAAAGCTTCTTCGCCAGGTGAAGGCTGCCTGTCCCCAGAAAAGCATCTGGGCATTTTCCGGGTATCTCTTTGATAAGGATATTCTTTCCGGTCGTCTGGGCCCCTGGGAGGTTACCCGGGAGTACCTGAGCTACCTGGACGTGCTGGTGGATGGGCCGTTTATTGAGGCAAAGAAGAATCTGATGCTCCGTTTCCGGGGTTCGGAAAATCAGCGGCTGATTGACGTGCCTGCCTCTCTCAGAGAAAATAAAATCGTCCTCTGGCAGGATTGGCAGGGGAGAGAAGGAGAAAGAAAGTAAATGGAAGCTGTCAAGGTAAAGATTTTGCGGGAAGGCGCTGTGCTTCCCACCTATGGTTCGGAGGGAGCGGCCGGTGCAGACCTGTACGCCTGCCTGCATACTCCTGTAGATGTTGCTCCTGGAGAAACGGTATTCATCCCCACCGGCTTGGCTATGGCCATTCCGGAAGGCTTGGCCGGTCTGGTGTACGCCCGCAGCGGCATGGCCTGCAAGCGTGGTCTGGCACCTGCCAACAAGGTAGGCGTCATAGACAGCGACTATCGTGGAGAAATTATGGTAGCAATTCTGAACCACGGTACCCAGCCCCAGCAGATTTCTCACGGCGACCGGATTGCCCAGCTGCTGCTGACACCGGTGATGACGCCGTCTTATGAAATTGCAACCGATTTGGACGAAACCTGTCGGGCTTCCGGAGGCTTCGGATCCACCGGAAAATAAAAAAACTGCGTGTAACTGATAAGTACACGCAGTTTTGTTTTAGTAGAAAAGCAAATCAGAGTAGGTGGGGTAGGGCCAGTAGCTTTTGGCAGTCAGCTGCTCCAAAATATCTGCCTCTTTCCGCATGTCAGCCATGCCGGTAAGAATCACATTCTGGTAATACAGGGCGGCTTCTTCCTTCCCCTCAGGGATGGTGTCCATATTCTGCTTCAACTGCTCGCAGGCCTCATAGAGCCTGTTGGTGGTATCAGACAGCCTGGCAATCAGCTTTTCTTCGGCAGTAGCCGGAACAGAAAGGCTCTTTTTGACGGTCAGTGTGTCGCAAAGGTCCTTGGTATAGGCAGTGGCCGCAGGCAGAATCTGATGCAGAACCATATCAATGGAGGTCTTGGCCTCGATGCTGACCATTTTGCAATAGGCATCCAGATGGATTTCGTATCTGGCACGGAATTCGGATTCTGTAAAAATACCACGCTTTGTGACCAGCCGGATATTCTTTTCGCTCACATAGGCAGGCAGACAATCTGCTGAAGACCGCAGATTGCTCAGGCCCCGTCTCTTGGCTTCTTCCTCCCACTCTTTGGAATAACCGTTTCCGTTGAAAATAATCCGCTGGTGCTGTGTCAGGGTATCGCAAACCAGTTTTTGCAGTGCAGTTTCAAAGTCCTGAGCCTTTTCCAGAATATCTGCAAATTCTCCCAGTACTTCAGCCATGATGGTATTCAGGGCAATGTTGGGGCCGGCTATGGACTGAGAGGAGCCCAGCATACGGAATTCAAATTTATTGCCGGTGAAGGCCAGGGGAGAGGTACGGTTCCGGTCTGTGGTGTCCTTGGGGATGGAGGGCAGCACATCCACGCCAATGCGCATCAGGCTCTTTCCCGGATCTTTATAGTTGGTGCTGTGAATGATGGAATCTACAACTGCGGTCAGCTCATCTCCCAGGAAGATGGACACAATGGCAGGAGGTGCCTCAGAAGCGCCCAGACGATGGTCGTTGCCGGCGGAAGCCACAGTGCTGCGCAGGAAGTCCTGGTATTCGTCCACGCCCTTGATAAATGCAGATAGGAAAACCAGGAACTGGGCATTCTGGCTGGGGGTCTTGCCCGGGCTGAACAGGTTCTTCCCGGAATCCGTACTGAGGGACCAGTTGTTGTGCTTGCCGGAGCCGTTTACGCCGGCAAAGGGTTTTTCATGGAGCAGGCACACCAGATTGTGCTTGGCAGCACACTTCTTCATTACCTGCATAGCCAACTGGTTGGCATCGCAGGCGCTGTTGGCGCTGCTGTAGATAGGTGCCATCTCATGCTGGCAGGGAGCTACCTCGTTATGCTTGGTTTTGGAGAGGATACCCAGGCACCAAAGCTGCTGATCCAAATCAATCATGAAGTTTGCAACCCGGGTACGGATAGTGCCAAAGTAGTGATCCTCCAGTTCCTGCCCCTTGGGAGGCGTGGCGCCAAAGAGCGTACGACCGGTAAGTCTCAGATCCTCCCGCTGGGCATAGAGACTTTTGGGCAGCAGGAAGTACTCCTGCTCGGCACCGACACAGGGGGTAACCCGCTTGGTTTCCGTATCCCCGAACAGACGAAGGATTCGGACTGCTTCCCGGGATACCTCATCAATGGAACGGAGCAGGGGAGTCTTTTTGTCCAGGGCTTCTCCTGTATAGGAGAAAAAGCAGGTGGGAATGTAAAGGCTGCCCTCCCGGACGAAGGCAAATGCCGTAGGATCCCAGGCGGTGTATCCCCGGGCTTCAAAGGTGGCACGCAGGCCGCCGGAAGGGAAGGAAGAAGCATCCGGCTCACCCCGCACCAGTGCGGAGCCGGAGAACTCCATAATCACCCGACCGTCTCCGGAGGGTTCAATAAAGGAGTCGTGCTTTTCGGCTGTGATGCCTGTCATGGGCTGGAACCAGTGGGTGTAGTGGGTGGCTCCCTTTTCCAGAGCCCAGTTTTTCATGGCTTCCGCAATTTCATTGGCAACAGACAATTCCAGGGGCGTACCATTCTGGATGCAGGTTTTCCAGGCCTGAAAGGTCTGGGGATTCAGACGCTGCTTCATAGTCGCCTCGTTGAACACATCGCTGCCAAATATTTCGGGGACGCTTACAAAATCACTCATTTTACCGATTCCTTTCCATAATTTCTCCCGGTTGGTTTATAGAAATTCAAATTTAGTTTATGATACCTTGGAGAAAAAAGCAAGGCAGGATAATGCATAAATTTCAGAAAAATTATTCACACCTCTTGTATAAGGTGCCATATCAAAAAATATGTAAAATGCTTGCAATTATTGGGAATCTTAGTATAATGAAGTGTAAATATTTTTGTATTTGTCAGGAGGATCTATATGACCGCATATCACTTACTTACGGATCCGCAGCGACAGGCAGAATATGCTCTGGTAAAAAAGGCATATGAGGATTGCCTGCAGCAAAATCTGAAGCTGAATATGGCAAGAGGAAAGCCCTGCCCCCAGCAGTTGGACATGGTCAGCGACATTCTGAACGTGGTTGTAACCCCGGAAGATTGTGTTGACAACGGTGTAGAGTCCAGAAACTACGGTGATGTTCTGGGGATGCCCAGTGCAAGAGCCTATTTTGCGGACTTGCTGGGCTGTCGGAAGGAACAGGTCATTGTGGGCGGAGGCTCCAGCCTGAATTTGATGTATGATATGATCAGCCGGGCCTATACCCACGGCCTGCTTCACAGTCCCAAGCCCTGGTGCCGTGAGGAACAGGTGAAATTCCTTTGCCCCTGCCCCGGCTATGACCGGCACTTCCGGGTAACGGAATTTTTCGGAGCCCAACTGATTACCGTTCCCATGCTTCCCACCGGCCCAGATATGGATCGGGTAGAGGAGCTGGTAAAAGATCCTCAGGTCAAGGGTATTTGGTGTGTTCCCAAGTATTCCAACCCGGACGGCTATATTTACAGCGACGAGACGGTAGAGCGGTTTGCCGCTTTGAAGCCGGCTGCCCCTGACTTTACCATCATGTGGGATAACGCCTACGGTGTTCATGAGTTCTCCGGGGATTGGGTGCCTTTCCCGGATATCATCGAAGCTTGCAACCGGCATGGAAACCCTGACATGGTGGTGGAATTTGCGTCTACCTCCAAGATTACCTTTGCCGGCGGCGGAATCTCCGCTATGGCTATGTCGGAAGCCAACGTGGCATATATTTCCAAGCTCCTTTCCGTGCAGACCATCTGCTATGACAAGGTCAATCAGCTGCGCCATGTGCGCTACCTGAAGGATAAGGTCCACACTCTGGAGATTATGAAAAAGCATGCAGCCATCCTGGCCCCCAAATTCCAGAAGGTAGGGGAGGTTTTGAACCGGGAGTTAGGTGAATGTGGCTTTGCCCACTGGACCGAGCCCAAGGGCGGCTATTTTGTAAGCCTCTACACCATGCCGGGAACCGCAAAAAGAGCCCTGGAGCTGTGCCAGGAGGCCGGTGTGGTTATGACACCGGCAGGTGCTACTTACCCCTATGGCGTAGACCCCCAGGACAGCAACATCCGGATTTCTCCCAGCTACCCCCCTGTGGAAGAGCTGGAAAAGGCCATGTATGTTTTCTGCATCTGCCTGAAACTGGCAGCGCTGGAAAAGATCATGGGAATGTATTAAAAGGGGAGTGCAAATGATGACAAAGCCTATGGAAGCCTATTACGAAAAGCGTGGAAAAATTCTGGTTCAGAATCTGCAAAACCGCCATTTTGAAGCTTATTACTGCGAAAACAAGGAAAAGGCATTGGAAAAAGCCCTGGAGCTGATTCCGGAAGGCGCCAGTGTCGGCTGGGGCGGTGCCATGTCCGCTCAGCAGATTGGACTGACGAACGCCATCCAGAAGGGGAATTACACGGCACTGGACAGAAGTTCCTGCACCTCCCCGGAAGAGCTGGAGCGTGTCACCAGAGAATGGTTTGGCTGTGATTGCTTCCTTACCGGTGCCAATGCTATCAGCCTGGATGGTCAGATGGTGAATATCGACGGAACCGGAAACCGGGTAGCAGCTATTTGCTATGGCCCCAAAGAGGTCATCGTGATTGCCGGGATGAACAAGGTTATGGATTCCCTGGAGGATGCCGTCACCCGGGCCAGAACGGTGGCAGCACCTGCCAACCAACAGCGCTTCCTGCGGGATACTCCTTGCACCGTCACCGGTAGCTGCGGCGACTGCAAAAAGGCAGATTGTATCTGCAATCAGATTGTCATTACCCGCCATTGCCGTCCTGCCGGAAGAATCAAATTTATTCTGGTAGGGGAAGCACTGGGCCTTTGATAAGATTCCGCGTAAATGCAACAGTGGGCAGGGATTGTCTCTGCCCACTGTTTTAATGCAAATTTACCCCCTGGCAGGAGAATTTTCCAGCCAGGGGGTAGTTGATACAAAAGGGGAGGGGGCTCAGATGCCGGTCATGGCCTGCAGGACGTCCACTTCGGTCTGTTGAATCCGCTTCACCATGGACAGGCCTTCGTCAATGTCCACATCGGTGAAGGCACCGTTGCTGGTGCAGATAATACGGTTGGTTTTGCCTTCCAGCAGCTTTTCCACCGCCAGATAGCCCATCTTAGTGGCGTTTACACGGTCACGACCGGTGGGGACACCACCGCGCTGAATGTGACCCAAAACGGTAACACGGGGATCCAGATCGATGGCATCCTTAATCTGCTGGGCAATATCCGCAGCGGAACCGGCGCCTTCTGCAACTACAATCATGTAGTGGGTAAAGCCGTTGAACCGGGCCTGACGGATTTTCTCAATCACATCCCGTTCAAAGTCAATAGGCTCCTCAGGAACCAGAACAGCCGTTGCGCCTACTGCAAGGCCCACATACATAGCCAGGAAGCCTGCATTACGGCCCATCACCTCAACAACAGAGCAGCGCTCATGGGACTGCATGGTATCTCTCAGCTTATCGATACACTCAATGGCGGTGTTGGCTGCAGTGTCGAAGCCGATGGAGTAGTTGGAGCAGCAGATGTCGTTATCAATGGTAGCAGGGATGCAGACCACATTGATGCCGTATTTGGAAAGGGCCAGTGCACCCCGGAAAGTACCGTCACCGCCAATGGCCACAACGCTGTCCAGACCCAGGAAATGGCAGGTGGAAACCGCTCTTTTTTGGCCTTCTTCCGTCATAAATTCCTTACTGCGGGCGGTATAGAGAATAGTGCCGCCCCGATTGATGATATGGGATACCTTGGTCTCATCCAGTCGAACGATGTCACCAGAAATAAGGCCGTTCCAGCCACGGCGAATACCGTAGCACTCGATGCCATGATACAGAGCAGTACGTACAACAGCACGGACACAGGGGTTCATGCCAGGTGCGTCGCCGCCGCTGGTCAAAACTCCGATTCTTTTAACGCTCATAATGATCCCTCCACAAGGTAAAGTTCATATTGTCATTTTACAATTTTTTTCCTGCAATGTAAAGGAGAAAATATAAGATATTTTTTTAACAAAAACTGAGAAGGTTGTTTTGACGTCTGACCCAACGATAGCAAAGGAGGGCGGATAGCTGTGGGGTTTTCCCATAGGCGCATGTTTAGGCGTCTGCCCCTTGAACGCAACAAAATAAAAATTTTGTTGCGTTCGCAGCAGGAATGTGCTATAATAAGGTCAAATACAAATACCGTGTTCATTTTCCCATTCAGGAGGTCCTTTTATGCAGCGATACGCAGATTGTCCCCAGGTATTGCGGAATTTTCTGGCTTACCACGAGACAATAAAGAATCAGTCACCCAAAACTATTTCCGAATACTATTTGGATTTGCGGATGTTTCTGCGCTTCATCAAGCTTATGCGCAGTGATATGCCCATCCGAACCCGGTTGGATGTAATTCCCATTGCAGATATTGATCTGGACTTCATTGCAAAAATTACAACCACAGAGGTTTTTGATTTTCTGTCCTATCTTGCCAATGACCGGACGGACAATCCGGATGACAGAAATCCCGATTACGGCATTTCTGCCACCTCCCGGGCCCGGAAGCTGTCTGCCATCAAATCCTTTTTCAAGTATCTGACAGTCCGTACCAAACAGCTTACGGAAAATCCGGTTGCAGAGTTGGAATATCCCAAGCTGCGGAAAAGCCTGCCCAAATACTTGACCTATGAGCAGTCTGCCGCACTGCTGAAGGCGGTTTCCGGCCCCAATCAGAAGCGGGACTATGCGATTTTGATGCTTTTCCTGAACTGCGGAATCCGCCGCAGCGAACTGGTTGGGCTGAATCTCACCGATGTGTATGAGGACCGGATTCGTGTGGTAGGCAAAGGCAACAAGGAGCGCTTTGTCTATTTCGGCGAGGCCTGCCGCAAAGCTATTGAAGCTTACCTTCCCGAACGCAACAAAAAATTCCTGACGGATAACCGAGCGCTTTTTGGGTCACGGGACGGCAACCGGATCAGTGTCACGGCGGTCCATCGGCTGGTCAAAAAGCATTTGCTGGCTGCCGGACTGGATGCTTCCCAGCTATCCGCCCATAAGCTGCGTCACACCGCTGCTACCATGATGCTCTCCGGCGGTGTGGATGTGAAAACCGTACAGGAAGTTTTGGGTCACGAAAATCTCAACACAACTCAGATTTATACCCACATTGAAAACACGGAACTGAAGATTGCGGCGGAGGCCAATCCCCTCTCCAAGCTGGACTTTTCAGAGTAGTCCCCTCCCCTTTTCACACAAAAAAGCGATGATTTCTGCCGGAAATCATCGCTTTTTTTATATTATAGCGCAACCTCAATGGCTTCCCGGATATTTCTTACAGCGTAAACCTGCAAACCCTGGGGAATTTCCAACTTTTCGCTGCAGCTTTTGGGAATCATACAGGTTCTGAAACCCAATCTTGCTGCTTCGCTCAGGCGTTGATTGAGATTGTTGACACTGCGGATTTCTCCTGTCAAGCCGATTTCTCCGATAGCAACAAAGTCATCGGCAATAGGCTTGTCCCGATAGGAAGAAGCGATAGCCAGTACCACAGGCAAATCTGCCCCAGGCTCTTCCAGATGCAGGCCGCCAATCACATTGATATAGGCATCAAAGGCGCTGAGCTTCATTCCAGCCCGTTTTTCCGCAACCGCCAGAAGAAGTACCGCCCGTTTAAAATCAAAGCCGTCCGCAGCTCTGCGGGGCACATTGAAAGTTGTCTTAGTGACCAGGGCCTGCACCTCCGCCAGCACAGGCCGGGTGCCTTCCATGACACAGCATACACAGGTGCCGGAGGCACCCTCAGGACGGCCCTCCAGCAGCATCTGGGAAGGGTTTGGAACCTCTTTAAGACCGCTGCCTCCCATCTCAAAAACGCCGATTTCGTTGGTGGACCCGAATCGGTTTTTGGCTGCCCGCAAAAGACGATAGCTGCTGTTCTGATCTCCTTCAAAATACAAAACACAGTCTACCATGTGCTCCAAAACTTTGGGGCCGGCAATGGCTCCGTCTTTATTGATGTGCCCGACCACAAAGACTGTAATCCCCTGGGATTTACTCAGCTGCATCAAGGACATGGTGCAGTCTTTTACCTGAGATACACTTCCCGGGGAGGAGTCGTTTTCCTCGTTATACAGGGTCTGGATGGAATCCACAATCAGAATATCCGGCTTCACCTGCTCAATGGCCTCCAGAATATCCGACAGGCGGGTTTCCGACAGGATAAACAAATCCTGGGGAGATACCCCCAGCCGCTGAGCCCGGAGCTTTAATTGCCGTTCGCTTTCTTCGCCGGACACATACAAAACGGTACGACCCTGACACAGGCTACTGCAGATTTGCAGGAGCAGCGTGGATTTTCCGATGCCAGGTGCGCCGCCAACCAAAACCAGAGAGCCGGCCACAGCTCCTCCACCCAGCACCCGGTCCAACTCCCCCATTCCGGTGCAGAAGCGTATTTCGCTGTCTGTGGTCACATCCTGGATTCGCTGGGCCTTGCGGCTGAGTCCCACCGGTGCAGATTTGGCTCTGCCGGCAGGGGTGGGCTTTTCAATATGCTCCTGCAAAGTATTCCAGGCCCCGCAGGCCGGGCAGCGCCCCTGCCATTTGGGGGTTTCATTTCCGCAATTGGTGCAATAAAAAACGGTTTTTGTCTTTGCCATACCATTTCTCCTTGAAGCTGGCTGCTGTTTTATACCATTATAGCAACCATCCCATCTCCGGTCAAGCGGTTTGCCCTGGGGTGTTTGCCAGGTATGTGCTGCACACGGCGGCAATGACACAGCTGAGTTTTTTCTGGTAATCTTCCTGACGAAGCAGTGCCTCCTCCTGGGGATTGGACAAAAAGCCGCATTCAATCAGGACGCCGCTGCACCCAATATGCTCCATCAGATAAACGCCTTGCGCATTTTTGACTTTCCGGTGATTATCCGGAGACAGATTGGCTGTAAATCCTGTCTGAAGGGCCGTGGCCAGTTCCTGGCTTCCAGGGGTATCCGCATAGAAAACCTGGGCGCCGCTGTATCGATTATCCGAAAAATAGTTTTGATGAATGCTGATCAGCACGGCCTTTTCGGTTTCGTTGACAATCCGCACCCGTTCCTTCAAATCCGAAACCTTTTTGGCGGCAATGGTTTCGCCCTCTGTATAGACGGAAATATCGGTGGTGCGAATCATGGTGGTGCGGATGCCCAGAAGATGCATAAGATCATCCAGCCGCAGGGCAATTTCCAGATTCAGCTGACTTTCCAGTACGCCGGTACAGGAGGTTGCTCCGCCATCCACTCCCCCATGCCCGGCATCAATAATGACCGTGGTGCGGTTGGATATGGGGGCATTTTCCGATAAAACGGTAACGGCATGGCTGCCCCCGATGCCCACCAGCAGGAAGCAGGCCAGCAGCACCAGATATACTCCCAGACCAAGCCCGTGATTGCTGTGCTTTTTCAAATTTCTCACCTCAAAAAACTCTATGCCAGATGGGAATTTCCTATGCACCAGCCAGCAGCGTGTTCCATAGAATGACACGGAACGACAGTTCCAGTCTATTTAGGAGGATAATCTGTTGTGAAGAACGATCGCAATACATTTGAAGGCAGGCTTCCGGCACAGGCACCCCTTGCCAACCCCTATGTACCGTTTCAGCTGGAAAATCCCACCATGTATGGTCCTAAAGAGGGTCTGGTAAGAGGCACCCTGTTTCCGGGGCTGGACCTTCCCTTTATGGGCATGGTGAATCAGGAGCCCCGGGATTTCAGTCCCCTTATGCAGCTGCAATCTATGGCCTTTGGCTTGCAGGAGCTGGCTCTGTATCTGGACACCCATCGGGAAGATAAGGAGGCTCTGGAGGTATTTCAGTCTTACAGACAGATGTATCTGGAAGCCAAGAAGGCATATGAGCAGGAAAACGGTCCTCTGACGCTCACCAGTGTGGATTCCGACCGGTATAACTGGCTGGAGAATCCCTGGCCCTGGGAATACAACTGCAATGGGAGGGAATAATCATGTTTATCTATGATAAAAAGCTGCAGTATCCGGTAAAAATCGCAAATCCCAATCCCCGGTTGGCGGGAATCATTATTTCCCAGTACGGTGGACCGGACGGAGAGCTGGGTGCTTCCCTGCGGTATCTGTCCCAGCGGTACAGTATGCCCTTCGACGAACTGAAGGGACTGCTGACAGACATCGGCACAGAAGAACTGGGGCATTTGGAGATGATTGGCGCCATCGTCCATCAGCTTACCAGAAACATAAAAGATACGGATTTGATGAACAGTCCCTTTGCCCCATACTTTGCAGACCACACCACCGGTGTGTATCCCACAGCCGCTTCCGGCTTCCCCTGGAACGCCGCCTCCATGGCAGTGAAAGGAGATCCTATTGCGGATTTGACGGAAAATTTGGCAGCAGAGCAAAAAGCCCGGGTCACCTATGACAATATTCTGCGGCTGAGCGATGATCCGGATGTGAACAATGTGATCAAGTTCCTGCGGGAGCGGGAAATCGTCCACTTTCAGCGGTTCGGCGAAGCCATGCAGCTGCTCCGGGAAAAGCTGAATCAGAAAAACGTGTACTTCATGAATCCGGCTTTTGATTTGTGACACCAGAAATTAGAATTGGGCTTCACCTTGACGCAAACGGGAATTTGGCATATAATAACGGCAATTCAAAAGAATTGGGATGATGAACGATGAAGCTCTCTTTGGTAGTTCCCTGCTATAATGAGGCGGAAAATGTTGCAGCCTTTCAGGCTGCAGCCATTGGTGCCTTTCAAGACTGCGGGTATGATTTTGAAATTGTTTTCGTAGATGACGGCAGCAAGGATGCAACCATGGCCCAGCTGCGGCAGATTTTTGCCCGTCAGGAATGTCCGGTGAAGGTTGTAAGCTTTTCCAGGAACTTCGGCAAGGAATCCGGTATCTATGCCGGTCTGCAGCATGCCAGCGGTGAGTATATCTGCTTTATCGATGCAGATTTGCAGCAGCGCCCGGAAATTGTCCGGGACATGGTACGGATTCTGGATGAGAGTCCTGAGTATGATGTGGTAGCGGCCTACCAGGATCGCCGTGGCGAAGGAAAGGTGCTCTCCTTTTTCAAAAAGTCTTTTTACGGAATCATCAACCGATTGTCCAATGTCAGTCTGAAAGCTGACGCCAGCGATTTCCGGACCTTCCGCAGAAGCGTGGCGGAGAGCATTCTGGCGCTTGGAGAGTATCATCGGTTCTCCAAGGGTATTTTTGCCTGGGTGGGCTACAACACCTGCTTTATTCCCTATGTAGCCTGTGAGCGCGTGGCCGGAGTCAGCAAATGGAACTTCTTCAAGCTCTTCAACTATGCCATTGACGGCATTGTGGGGTATTCCACCAAGCCGTTGCGGATTGCCACCTTCCTGGGTGGCCTCACCTCTGTAGCAGCATTTCTTTATCTGTTTGTTGTACTGCTGCAGAAGCTTATTGCCGGTATTGACATCCCCGGATACGCAACCATAATCGTTCTGATTCTATTTTTGGGTGGTATGCAGCTGTTCTGCATCGGAATTATCGGTGAATATGTAGGAAGAACCTTTGAACAGAGCAAGGGAAGGCCCGTGTATATTGCCCGGGAAATTCTTTCTTACGAAAACAAAGATGAGGAATAAAAACATGACCTCTGGGAAGTACCCGGAGGTCATGTTTTTATATTTTTGCATGGACTTCCTGAAGCTTTTCCCGGATAGATAGAAGATCCGTAAAGGTATCCGGGCGTTTTGTTACATCCCGCAGCAAAGCGGACGGGTGGTAAATTGCTGTCATCCAGGTGCCGTTACGCAGCCGCCATTCCCCATGCTCCCGGGTAATGCGGAATTCGGGATCGATAATTCTCTGCGCCGCAATACGACCCAGGCAAACAATAATCTGGGGCTTTACCAGTGCCACCTGATTCCGTAGAAAACCGATACAGGCCTCCTGCTCCTCCGGTTTGGGGTCACGGTTGTGGGGCGGACGGCATTTTACGATGTTGGCAATATACACATTGGTGCGGTTCAAATCGATAATAGAGAGCATATCGTCCAGCAGCTTTCCGGCAGGCCCCACAAAAGGTTCTCCGGTCAGGTCCTCCTGTTCTCCAGGCCCTTCCCCAATGAATATAATGTCTGCTTCCCGGTTCCCTACGCCAAAAACCACATGGTTTCGGGTCCTGCACAGCGCACATCTGGCGCACCGGTTGGCATAACCTTCCAGTTCTTCCCAGTCAAGCATATTATCTGCTCCTTCTGCGGTTCATTCTGTTCCGGCGACTTCGTTTTTGGGCTGAGACACCCCGGATTTTTCTGCGTATGCGGCGATAAATTGCACCGGGAATGCCAGAGCGGATAATGATCACCAGCAAAATCACAGCAATCAGTACCGGAATTACATACTTGAGTGTACTCGTCAAAGATTCTTCCTGGGTATGCACAATCTTATTCTGCATAACAGGAACTGCGTTCATGGCGCACAGCTGAGCTTCTGCCAGGCATACATCCTGATACCAGATTTGCACTTTGGATAGCACCTGCCCCTTTTCCACCGGGGCTGTAATTTGATCGGAAACATCCAGGTATCGATAGGTCAGCTGACCATCCGAAACAGCCTGGGGCAAAACCGTGGAAACGGCAATGGTGCTTCCAAGCAGGACATCGCTGTCCCCATTGACTACGGGAACCTGTTTGAAAATCTGTCCTTCATAGATCACCTGCACCCGTTTATAGCCGGTCAAGCCCAAATCCAGAAGCTGCTTGGTTTCCGGATATGCTCCGGGGGTGCGCTCTGTATAGCCGTCTGCCTCGTACTGATTGGCAGAGCCGGTAATAATGCTGACTACCTCCAGGTTTCCCTCCTTGGCCAGGGAGGCTACGGAACGCTTGCCGTCAGAGGAAGCACTGGTTCTGCTGCCGATTATTCTGGAATCATAGTAGACAGACTCCGCATCCAACAGCTTGTTGGACGTATTCATAACCCGCGTGGCATTTCCCTGTTCATCTTCCATGCGGTAATAAACTTCCCCAAAAATTTCACGAAATACCTGGTTTTGGGATGCTGCAGCAATGATTCTTGTCACATCCCGGGGGGTCGTGTATTGATTTTCTGCCTGCAAACCGTGGGCGTTGACAAAGTTCGTATTGGTACAGCCTGCCTTCTGGGCGTACTGGTTCATCTTGTCCGCAAAAGCTGCCTGACTTCCGGCCATATGGTCTGCGATAACAGCCGCAGCATCGTTGGCAGAGCCCACCATCATACCATAAACAAGGTCTTCCATCGTCAGGATTTCCGATGCCTTCAACTCCATGGAAACGGCATCTTTTGAAATAGTGGCAATGACTTCACCGGAAACTTCCACCACATCAGACAGCTTCCCCTCCTCTACAACAATCCAGAGGGTCATGATTTTGGTAAAACTACCGGGATTGATCTGCTGATCCGGATTCCAGGAATATATCATGGTATCACTGGCAATATCGTACAGAATAACCGACTCGGCATTTTCAATCAACTGCTTGTTGCCCAGCAAAGAAGACTGGGCTTCTATGGAGTGGCTTCCGTTGGTGACGGACATATCTGTATCTTCCCCGGCTTCTGCCCCGAGTGCCGCTTTCGGAAAAAACGTCAGAGCAAGAAGAAGGCAAAGAATCACCCACATTTCGCTTCTTTTTTTCATATTTTACACCAATATCCCCCTGCATACTTGTATATCCGGAAAAACTTATGTATAATGAAGACATTATACCAACATTTTACCCTGTAGTCAATCAGGAGGTGCGGCCCATGAAGTTACGAACAAAAGTGTTTGCCGGTGTAACTGCCGCATTTCTCCTGTTCAATGCTGGTATTTTTCTTCTCCGGAACCATCAGGTATTGTTTGGACAGGCTACAGAAAGTACACAAAACCCATCTAAGACTGGCCGCATCGACCTGAACAGTGCCACTTTGGAGCAGCTTATGCTGCTGCCTGGTATCGGGGAAACTCTGGCACAGCGAATTATTACATATCGGGAAACTGTCGGACCTTTCAGGCAAACAGAGGATTTGCTGAACGTGGAAGGGATTGGAAGAGACAGTCTTTCAGAAATACAGAATTATATAAGGATAGGAGAATGAGTATGAAAATACTGGTCGTGGATGATGAAGATTTGCTGGTAAAAGGAATCCGCTTTAACCTGCAAAACGATGGCTATGAAGTGATTACCGGCTCCAATGGTCTGGAGGCTGTAGCGGCGGTGCAGGCACAAAATCCGGATTTGGTGATTCTGGATGTAATGATGCCGGAGATGGACGGCCTGGAGGCTTGCAACAAAATCAGGGAGTTTTCCAATGTCCCCATTATCTTGCTGACTGCCAAAACCGACGACATGGATGTGCTCATGGGGTTTGAGAACGGTGCAGATGATTACCTCACCAAACCCTTCAACATTCTGGAGCTGAAGGCCAGAGTGCGTGCACTTCTCCGGCGTTCCGGTGCCCAAAACGGCGGGAATCAGGAGCAGAACCTCCTCACTGTTGGGAACATTACGCTGGATTTGAACGGGAGAAATGCCTTCCGCTCCGGCACGCCGGTGGAACTGACTGCAAAGGAATTTGATGTGGTGGAATTTCTGATGCGGAACCCCAACCGGGTTTATTCCAGAGAGGCCCTGCTGGATACCATCTGGGCCTATGAATATCGCAGCGATATTCGTACTGTGGATGTGCATATCCGCCGGCTTCGGGAAAAGCTGGAGGATAATCCGGCAGAACCCAAGCATATTATGACGAAATGGGGCGTTGGTTATTATTTCAGAAAGTAAGAAAAGGAAATTGCGGTCCATTGCCTCTGTGCAGCGAAAGAGCACCCATTTCCGTTACGCCCTGACTTATGTGGTAATCACCTTTATTGTGCTTCTGATGCTGAATATCTATATTTCCACCACCAGTCAAAAGGTATTCCGTAACAGCAAGGAAACTTCCCTGTTGGAAAAGTGCCAGCTGGCATCCACCGAAATTGCCAGTCTGGATATTTTGAATTTCTACACGGTTTCCCAAGCCGTATCGGATATGGTTGTTCTGAGTGACATGCATATGGTGGTAACCAATCAAAGCGGCATGGAAATCTATAATTCGGAGAAAATGGAATCCACCGGAAGTTACACCCTGTTCCCGGAAATTGCTCAGGCCCTGCAGGGCTACAATGTTTTCAGCTGGATTTACAACGATGGAACCATGAAGTCCTGCGCCGCCGTACCCGTCTATTCCTATGGTACGCTGATTGGCTGTGCCTATATGATGGAATACGATAACGAGCAAGGTGCACTGATAAAGTCGCTCCAGACGAACACCCTTTTGATTACGGTCATTCTGGAGGTCCTGGTGATTTTATACTCGGTGTTTTTCTCTGCAACCTTTACCGCAAGGCTTCGGAAAATCATGCTGTCCATGCGCACCATTCGGGAAGGAGATTATTCCCAGAAGGTTTCTTTGGGCGGCAACGACGAGTTGACTGTCCTGGGAAACGAGTTCAACATTCTGGCAGAAAGGCTGAACACCTCTGAACAAAAACGCCACCAGTTTGTGTCAGATGCTTCCCATGAATTGAAAACACCCCTGGCCTCCATCAAACTGCTGTCAGATTCCATTTTGCAGAATGATATGGATCTGGATACCGTGCGGGAATTCGTTGCAGATATCGGAAACGAGGCAGAACGTCTGAATCGTATGTCCCAAAAGCTGCTGTCCCTGACAAAAATCGAGAGCCAGGCCGAGGGCGAGTATGAAATCGTGCACATCGCCCCTACCATTGAAAAGGTTATGCGGATGCTTACGGCGATTGCAAGAGAAAGTCAGATTACAATTCAAACAAACTTTTCCCAGGATTCTCCCATTCTGATTGTAGAGGACGATTTGTACCAGATTATCTTCAATTTGATGGAAAATGGCATTAAATACAATATTCCCGGAGGAAAACTGACCGTTGACCTTTATCGTATTGAG
>DVGG01000035.1 GCA_018712825.1 Candidatus Faecousia excrementipullorum
AACGCTTTTGCCTTACTGCGCAAACGCCGCCCTACCGTACCCTATGTACGCCTACGGGCGGCGTTTGCTTGTCTTTGTGCCTTTCTTGACAGTCTGGCAGCGTGTCAAAAAGGTTTTTTGACACGCTGAAAAAATGCGCCCCCTCGGGGGCGCAATTTTTATTACTTCTTGCCGGCGGCCTTTCTTACATAGGCGTACCACATGGTCACGCCCACGGCCACGCCGCCCAGGATGTTGCCCAGGGTGACGGGAATCAGGTTGCCCACAAAGTAGTTGCCCCAGGTCAGGCTATCCAGGGCGATACCGGCCTCGGCAGCGGCGGAGGCGTAGGCGGTCACGTTCTTGGCGAACAGGCCCAGCATGCAGTAGGTCATATCCGCAATGGAGTGGTTGAAGCCGCAGGTGACGAAGAACATGACAGGCACCCAGGCACCGATGAAGCGGCTGGTGCCGTCCTTGCCGGCCAGGCTCATAAGCACGCCGATGGTCACAAGAATGTTGCACAGCACACCCATGAAGAAGGCGTTCTGGAAGGGCATGGTCATCTTGCCCACAGCCATCTTCATGGCGCTGACTGCCAGGGCGTTGCTGCCGGCGCTGAGCCAGCCAAAGTAAGCGCAGATGGCGCTAAGGAGCATGGAGCCCAGGAAGTTGCCGATGTAAACAAACAGCCAGTTTTTCAGCATGGCAGGCAGGGTAACCTTCTTATCCAGCAGGCTCATGGTGATGAGGGTGTTGCCGGTGAACAGCTCTGCGCCGGTGAGAATCACGGTGCCCAGGCCGAAGGCGAAGAGCAGGCCGGAAATCATCCGCACCATGGAGGTGTTGGTGACAGAGAAGGTAGCCATCTCCGTAACGCAGGAGGGGAAGCCGATGAGCAGACCGGCCAGGATGCCCAGCACCAGCATCTTGGGGATGGAATACTTGGTTTTTGCCACACCGGCAGTCACATAGTTATTGGCGGTTTCCGCAGCAGTAAACAGATTCATAGTCTGACAGTCCTTTCTGATATTCTTGTATCGGTAAGAATTTACCTATTTGTTTTTGTAAAAAAGGGCTGCAAAAACAGCGGGCTGTTTTTGCAGCGCCATTTTTATACCTTTTCCGCAGCCTCCACCACATGCTTCATCAGCACGCTGGTGGTGACGGAGCCTACGCCGCCGGGAACGGGGGTGATGGCCTCTACGATGGGCTCCACCTCGTCAAACTTGGCGTCGCCGGCAATGCCGCCCTTGCCGCCCTTGGCGTTGGGCTTCTCCGGGTCCCAGTTGATGGACACGTCGATAACCACCTGGCCGGGACGGACAAAGTCCTTGGTCAGGGAGTTAAGCACACCGGCAGCGGACACGATGATGTCAGCGTTGCGGCAGATCTCGGCGGTGTTCACGGTACGGGTGTGGCAGGTAGTGACGGTGGCGTTCTTGCCCATGAGCATCATGCCCGCAGGCTTGCCCACCACCAGGCTCCGGCCGATGACCACGGCGTTCTTGCCCTTGCAGTCAATGCCGTAGTAGTCCAGAATCTCCATGCAGGCGGCAGGGGTGCAGGGGGCGTAGCCCAGGTCGTTGAGGCCCTCGAACACGCCGGCATTGGACAGGTGGGTCATGCAGTCCATGTCCTTCTTGGGGTCCAGGCGGTTGCAGATTTCGTTCTGGTCGGCCTTCAGGTGCTTGGGCAGGGGACGGAACATGAGCACGCCATGGATGGAATCGTCGGCGTTGATCTTGTCGATGGTCTTAAGCAGCTCTTCCTTGGAAACATCTCCGGGAAGCAGGAAGTTGACCACCTTCACACCCACCAGCTCAGCCCGTTTGGTAGCGCCCCGCTCGTAGCTCAGGTCGCTGGGGTCCTCGCCGCAGCGGATGATGGCCAGAGTGGGCTCCACGCCCTTCTCCCGCAGAGCAGCGGTGCGCTTCTGCAGGTCAGCATTCAGGGCATCGGTAACTTCCTTGCCCAACAGTAACTTTGCCATGATTTAAAAATCCTCCCAAATCAGTTGAAGTTTGCCCGCACGCTGGTGAAAATCTCGTCAGCGAGAGCGCAGTACTTTTCCAGCATACCGTTGGCCTTGGCGTTCATTTCCTCGGCAACGGTGCGGTTTTTCAGGCTCTTGGTGTTGATAAACACATTCAGGCTGGCAGCCTGCAGGCCCGCCTTGCAGCACACGGCGGCGCAGCCGGCGTCGGAAACAGCCAGACGGCTGCCCTTGGCGGCAAATACAGCCACGTACTCCAGAGCCTGGCAGCACAGCTCCATGATGTGCATGGGAACGGCGCAGGCGGTGATGGTGGCCTCCTCCAGGATGGCGTCCCGGTTGGGGTCATCCTTGGGGATGCCGTAGGCCTTGGCCAGGGGCACAAAGCCCTTGTCGTCTGCCTCCACCTGATCCAGAAGCTCGGTCTGGAGGGCGTCGCACTTTTCCTTCAGGGCAATGATTTCTGCCTCCACATCGGCGTACTTCTTCTTACCCACGGTAAGAGAGCCTACCATGTTGCCCAGGGCGGTGCCGATGGCACCTACGAGAGCGGCAGCACCGCCGCCGCCGGGGGCGGGAGCGCTGGAGGCCAGAACCTCCACAAACTTGCGGCAGGATTCCAGTGTCATGTCCATAATATGTATTCTCCTTAAAATTTATGAAACAGGATGTAGCTTAACAAAAGCACAGGCGGCGGGGCCGCCTCTCGCTGTCCAAAAACCAGGGTTTTTGGACAATTTTTGCAGTCTGCTGCGCGCATAATTTGTCCCCTCCGGGGACAAATTCCACACTTGCAGCCTGAGAGGTATTTTCTGCCAGGTACACGCCCCGGCAGAAAATGATTTTCATTTTCTTTGCCGCTGTAAGCGGCAAACTCTGCGAGGCTTTTAAGAAAAGCACAGGCGGCGGGGCCGCCTGTGCTTGGGGGTGACAAAGAATCAGAACAGGCCAGAGACCTTGCCGGTCTGGGTGTCCACATCAATGCGGCGGTATGCAGGATCGGAGCTGGTACCGGGCATCATGGAGATGGTACCGGCCATGGGGCACAGGAACTTGGCTCCGCCGTACTCCAGGATATCACGGATGGGCAGACGCCAGCCCTTGGGCACGCCCTTCCAGGAGGGCTCGTGGCTCAGGGACAGATGGGTCTTAACCATCATGGTGCAGTAATCTGCATACTTGGGATCGGACTCGAAGCGCTTGGCCTTCTCCACAGCCAGAGGAGCCCAGTCAACGCCGTCGGCGCCGTAAACTTCCTTGGCAATCAGTTCAACACGCTGACGCAGGGGCATCTCCAGGGGATACAGGAACTTGATCTCGCTCTTCTCCTCGCAGGCCTCCACGACGGTCTGAGCCAGCTCGATGGCGCCTTCGCCGCCCAGTCTCCAGTGGTTGGACAGAGCGCAGCGCACGCCATGGTCAGCACACAGCTTCCGCAGCAGAGCGATTTCGGCCTCGGTGTCGGTGTAGAACTGGTTGATGCACACCACGGGCACGATGCCGGACTTCTTGATGGTGGCAACATGGTGGAACAGGTTCTCGGTGCCCTTCTCCAGCAGCTCCAGGTTCTCCTGGGTGTACTCCACAGGCAGGGGACGGCCGGCAACCACGGTGGGTCCGCCGCCGTGCATCTTCAGAGCACGGATGGTGGCAACCAGAACGGAAACGTTGGGGGTCAGGCCGGACAGACGGCACTTGACGTTCCAGAACTTCTCGAAGCCGATGTCGGCAGCGAAGCCGGACTCGGTCACGTGGTAGTCAAACAGCTTCAGAGCCAGACGGTCGCCGATAACGGAGGACTGGCCGATCGCGATGTTGGCAAAAGGACCGGCGTGGATCAGCATGGGCTGATGCTCCACGGTGTAGCACATGGTGGGGTTGATGGTGTTGCGCATCCAGGCGGTCATGGCGCCGGCCACTTCCAGATCCTCGGTGGTGATGGGCTCGCCGCTGCGGCTGTAAGCCACAACAATCTTGCCGATGCGGTCCCGGAGATCCTGCAGGTCACGGGCAACAGCCAGAATAGCCATCAGCTCGGAGCCAACGGCGATGCCGAACTTGGACTCCATCAGGTAGCCGTCCTTGGGGCCGCCGATGCCGATGATGATGTTCCGCAGGCCCTGAGCGCAGAAGTCCATGACCCAGCCCATTTCCACACGCTTGGGGTCAACATCCAGACGCTTCAGACCCCGCTTGGCCAGCTGCTCGTCGTTGTAGTTACGCTCGTGCTGCATACGGGCGTTCAGGGCTACCATAGCCAGGTTATGTGCATTGATAATATCGTTGATATCGCCGGTGAGGCCCAGAGAGAACTCGGTCATGGGGATCAGCAGTGCGTTGCCGCCGCCGGCAGCGGTGCCCTTCACGTTCATGGTGGGGCCGCCGGAGGGCTGACGCAGGCAGCCGCCTACGTTCTTGCCGATCTTGCCCAGACCTTCAACCAGGCCCAGGGAAACGGTGGACTTGCCTTCGCCCAGGGGGGTGGGAGTGATAGCGGTGACTTCGATGAACTTGCCGTCGGGCTTGTCCTTCAGACGGTTCATGATCTTAATGAAGTCCAGCTTGGGGGTCTTGCCATAGGGAATGATTTCGTCAGGCAGCAGGCCCAGCTTCTCACGGAAGTAGTCTACCGAGGGAAGGGTCTTTTCTGCTTCTTCAGCGATCTGCCAGTCCTTGTAGACGGTGGGGTCAAGGGTAACCTTGCCGTTCTCATCTACGTACTTGCCATCAGTGAACTCGATTGCCATAGTTAGATGTCCTCCTTGATTCCCGGGATATTTCACCACCCCCGGGATGATTTGAAATCCAGGCACCGTGCTTCATCGTCCGCAACACCCGGCACCATATCGATACTTGATTATCGATACAAGCGTATTGTACCACTTAACATAGGGCAAGTCAACCTATATTTTCAAAATTTTACCTGTTTTTTTCGGAGAAATATCCCAAGCATAAAAGGCCGGAAGCCCGAAGGCTTCCGACCCCATGAAAATCACTCCAGATTCAGCTTTTTGGAGAGAATCCGCTCCGTTACCAGGAAGAAAATGCCTCCCAGCACCAGGTATATCCCAGCCATAATCCACAGGAACTGGTTGAAGCGCCCCACATCCAGAAAAACCGGGTAGGAGGTTCCCCAGAGCATCACCCGCAGAGGGTCCCAGCTGTTGGTGAACACCCAGGACAGCACCGTCTGGATGGCGATGTAGACGCCCACCGCCCAGGCAATCCGGTGGCGGTTTGCCAGATGCCCCAGAGCCAGGGACACATAAATCTGGGTAATGGCGGCAAAGGCATAGGCAAGCCCCAGAACCAACAGGGCGATGAAGGACTCAGGATAGGTTTGGATTGTGGTGCCCAGCCCGGAGAACATACGCTGGTAGTCCTCCATCTGATAGCCCAGAATCATAACGGAGAGAACGCCCACCCCCAAACTGAGGGCACACACCACCAGGGCGGAGACCACCTTGGAGGTGAGGAGCTGCCAGGGCTTTACCGGCAGAGTGAACATCAGATACCCTTCATCCTTCAGAAGTCCCAGGTAGAACCGCTGAATCACCAGAACTGCCGTCAGAACCCCGGCGGCGATAATCAGGCCGAAGAATACCAGCATGGCAATTGCCTTCATGTCCCATATCAGACTGTCGGCATAGGAGGAGGTGGCGGACACAGAGAAGTGATTGATGGCAGACACCGCCAGCAGTGCCAGCCACAAAGGGATAAACACCCGGAGCATGGACTTGAAATCGTATTTCAGAAGCTTAAAAACCATGATATTCACCTCCAAAGGGTTCCGTCCGGAAAATCTCCCGGAACAGGGCGTCTACGCTCTTGCCCTCCTGCTGACGGAGGTCATCCACATTCTGATGGCGCACCATCCGTCCGTTTTTCAGGAACATGGCCTCGTCCAGCACCCGCTCCACATCCCCGATCAGGTGGGTGGAGATAAGCACCGTGCCGTTTTCGTTGTAGTTGGTGAGAATGGTATTCATAATGTAGTCCCGGGCTGCCGGGTCCACCCCGGCGATGGGCTCATCCAGCAGATACAGCTGGGCCTTCCGGCTCATGACCAGAGCCAGCTGGAGCTTCTCCTTGGTGCCCTTGGACATGGCCTTGATCCGGTCTTTTTCCTGGATGCCCAGCCGCTGGCACATTTCCGAAGCCTTTGCACCATCAAAGTCCTGGTAAAAGTCCCGGAAAAATCCCATAAGGTCCCGCACCTTCATCCAGTCTGCAACGTACATCCGGTCCGGCAGGTAGCTCACCTGTCCCTTGGTGTAGGCACCGGGGGTGTGGCCGTCAATCAGCAGCTCCCCGGAGGTGGGCTGCAACAGACCGCACAGGAGCTTGATGAGGGTGGTTTTTCCCGAGCCGTTGGGGCCCAGCAATCCCACAATCCGGCCCCGGCCGATGGAAAACTCCACCTGCTCCAGGGCGGTTTTGGTGCCGTAGTTCTTGGTCAGCCCCCGGCACTGGATAATGAAATCGTTCATGGGGTTTCCTCCTTTTCTTGAATCAGCAGCTGGGCGGCCTCTCCGGCGGTGTAGCCCAGCAGGGCCATTTGCTGCAAATAGGTCTGAACCTGGTGCCGGGCCAGTTCCCGGCGCACATTCTCCAGAATTTCTCTGTCTTCTGTAACGGTTCTTCCGGCGGTGCGGTTGGTGATTACCAGATTGTCGCTTTCCAGCTGGGAAAGGGCGCGCTGCATGGTGTTGGGGTTGACCCCGGCCTGGGCCGCCAGCTCCCGGACTGTGGGCATTTTGCTCCCCGGTGCATACCCGCCAATGGCGATTTCCCGCCGGAGAATCTCATACAGCTGCTGCCAGATGGGCAGCCCGTCCTGAAAGCTCCATTCCACAAGACCACTCCTTTCTGTATTATTGTATTAACTATCTAATACAATAATACAATACCGACCCCCTTTTGTCAAGCACAAAAAATTTTCCCATGGCATACCATGGGAAGGAAGAAAGGGGGAGCATTATGCCCTATTTGTTTTTAAGTCCCTCCACCCAGAAGGCCAATCTCTATGTGACGGAGGGCAGCGAGCAATATTGGATGAATCAGCTGGCAGACCGGATGGAGCCATACCTTACCGCCTCAGGAATCAATGTGACCCGGAACGACCCCAATGGCAGCGCCGTGGCCTCCATCCGCCAGTCCAATGCCGGAAGTTACGACTTTCACCTGGCCCTTCATTCCAACGCCGCCCCGGAGAGCCTTTCCGGACAGCTCCGGGGGATTGATGCCTACTACTACCCCGGCTCCCGGTGGGGCTACGCCATGGCCCAGCTGGTGGTGGATAACCTGAAGCCCATCTATCCCCTGCCCCAGAAGGTCCAGACCCGGGCCTCCACCTCCATTGGGGAGCTGCGGCAGACAAGAGCCCCTTCCGCCCTCATCGAGCTGGGCTACCACGACAACCGGGAGGATGCTCTGTGGCTCACGGGAAATCTGGAGGAAATCGCCCTGGCCCTCTGCCGGGCGGTGACTCAGTATTTTGGATTGCCCCTGCTTACTCCCCGTCCGGCGGAGAAGGCCGTGGTATCCACCCGCCAGTCGCCCCTCAATCTCCGGGGCGGCCCGGGAGTAAACTTCCCGGTGCTGCTGCAAATGCCCAAAGGTACCTTAATCGAGGTACTGAACGAATACCGGGATTGGTATGTGGTGCGCCGGGAGGGTGTGGTAGGCTACGCCAACCGACACTTCATTACGCTTCTTTAATGATCTGTCAGAAAATCCGGGATGAAGCCCCGGTCAGCGGCGGCTTCCTCCTGGGTAAAGCCCTCCAAATCATTGAGATACATCCAGCTGAGCACCGCCTCATACTCCTGCTGGGTGATTTGCCGGTCAAAGGGAGGCCGCAGCCCGGGCATAGGGGTGTACTGGCGCATGAGGCTCACCAGCACCTGCCCCGGAGCAAAGGTCTCCCCGATCCAGTCCAGCACCTTCAGGGAATTTTCAATGTGTCCCGGCAGAATCAGGTGGCGGATGATGGTGCCTTTTTTCACCTTTTCCCCGGAAAATTCCACAGAGCCTGTGATTTCCACCATTTTTCGGATGGCGGCGGCAGCCACAGGGAAATAGTCCTTTGCCCCGGACAGCGCCTGAGCCAGGGCGGAATCGGCATATTTCATATCCGGCAGGAAGATGTCCACCGCCTCGGCAAGGGCTTCCAGCACCTCCGGGCGCTCGTAGCCCCCGGAGTTATACACCACCGGTACGGAAAGCTTGGGCGTAAGTGCCGGTAAAATCGTGGGCAGGTACTGGGTGGGGGTCACCAGGTCGATGTTCTCCGCCCCCTGGGCAATGAGGCTTTCAAAGAGCCGCCGAAGCTCTTCCCTGTCCATGGCCTTTCCCACAGCACCCCGGCTGATGGCGGCGTTCTGGCAGTAGCGGCAGCCCAGGGTGCAGCCCCCGAAGAATACGGCGCCGCTGCCCCCCTGTCCCGCCAGCACCGGCTCCTCCCACTTGTGGAGCATGGCCTTGGCCACCAGGGCGGTATCCGGGCAGCGGCAAAAGCCCAATTCCCCCTGGGAGCGGTTTACGCCGCAGGCTCTGGGGCAGAGGCGGCAGGGGTTGTAGGTGAGATTTTCCATGGACAGGCCTCCTGAAAACCATAAGATATGGGTATCATATCACAGAAGCCGGTGGAAGTAAAAATTTTTTGTAAATAAGAATAATTCTTATTGACAAATAGGAAACGGTATGCTATCATAGCCCCGTAAATGAGTGAGCGAAAGGAGCTGGCTTATGAGAAGCGAGAAGCAGTTCCGGAAGCGCAACGCAATCCTGGCCTACCTGCGGCAGACCAAGGAACACCCCTCTGCGGAGATGGTGTATGCCCGGCTGAAGCCGGAGTATCCCGACCTCTCTCTGGGCACGGTTTATCGGAATCTTTCCCTGTTCAAGCAGCAGGGAGAAATCGTCAGCATTGGTACCCTGGATGGCGTGGAGCGGTTCGACGGACACACGCAGCCCCATGTGCATTTCTTCTGTACCCAGTGCGGACAGGTTCTGGATGTGCCCCAGCTGCCGGCCTGCGGCCAGCTGAGCACCCAGGCAGAGGCCTGTGTGGGCGGAGAAATCCATACCTGCCAGATTACCTTCACCGGTGTTTGCAGCGTATGCAATGAAAAATCCTTACAAGGTGGTGAAACAGCATGAAAAAGTTTGTATGTACCGTTTGCGGCTATGTCTACGAAGGTGACGAGCTGCCCGAGGATTACGAGTGCCCCCTGTGCGGCGTAGGCCCCGACCAGTTCGAGGAGCAGGAGGACTGAGTCCTTCCTCCCCAATGAATCCCAATCTCTAAAATTTTACTTTCAGGAGGAAAAAGTTATGAAGAAGTTTGTTTGCCCCGTTTGCGGTTATGTTTATGAAGGCGAGTCCATCCCCGAGGGCTTCAAGTGCCCCGTATGTAAGGTAGACGGCTCCAAGTTCAAGGTCATGGAGACCGACAAGCTGGCTGCCGAGCACGAGTACGGCATCTACGCCAAGACCGTGAAGAACAACCCCGACATCTCCGAGGAGGACAAGAAGTTCATCTTCGAGCAGCTGATGGCCAACTTCAACGGCGAGTGCGCCGAAGTGGGTATGTACCTGTGCATGGCCCGGATTGCCCATCGTGAGGGCTACCCCGAGGTGGGTCTGTACTGGGAGAAGGCTGCCTGGGAAGAGGCTGAGCACGCTTCCAAGTTCGCTGAGCTGCTGGGCGAGGACCTGGAGCCCAACATGAAGGCTACCACCAAGGACAACCTGGCATGGCGTGTGGACTGCGAGTTCGGCGCTACCGCCGGTAAGTTCGACCTGGCCGCCTGCGCCAAGAAGAACGGCCTGGATGCCATCCACGACACCGTCCACGAGATGGCCCGTGACGAGGCCCGCCACGGCAAGGCTCTGAAGGGCCTGCTGGAGCGCTACTTCAAGTAAGCCAAACCAAATCAAAGCCCAGCAAAGCGGGTTTGATTGGAAAACAAGAATAGGACAGGGACGGCACCGCCGTCCCTGTTTTTTCGCAAGAAAGGAATTTACCATGATCGAATGGAAAGAAGAGGGCTTCCTGCCCGTAGCCAAAGCAGAAAAGGCCGGGGATTACGTCTGCCCCATCTGCCACAAGATTCTCCACCTGGAAGAAGGCCAGACCATCCCCCGCTGCTGCGGCAAGGTGATGGAGCCCATGGAATGATAAAACCGTCCCGAAAGGCAAAGCTTTCGGGACGGTTCTTTTTCACTTGGTGCCGAAAATCCGGTCGCCGGCGTCACCCAAGCCGGGGATGATGTAGGCGTGTTCGTTCAGCCGCTCATCCAGGGCTGCCAGGTAGATTTCCACATCCGGGTGGGCCTCCTGCACCGCCTTCACGCCCTCGGGGCAACCGATGACGTTCATCATCACAATGTTCCGGCAGCCGTGGCCCTTCAAAAAGTCAATGGCTGCCACGGCGCTGCCGCCGGTGGCCAGCATGGGGTCCACCACAAATACCTGCCGGTTTTCCACATCCTCCGGCAGCTTGCAGTAGTACTCCACAGGCTTGTGGGTCTCCGGGTCCCGGTACAGGCCGATATGGCCGATTTTGGCAGAGGGAATCAGCTGCACCATGGCATCCACCATGCCCAGGCCTGCCCGCAGAATCGGGACGATGGCCAGCTTCTTGCCTGCCAGCTTCCGCACCTTGGCGGTGGCAATGGGGGTTTCCACCTCTACCTCCTGGGTGGGCAGATTCCTTGTGGCTTCGTAGCACATGAGGGCGGCAATTTCTCCAATCATCTCCCGGAACTCCTTGACCGGGGTATTCTTGTCCCGGAGAATTGCCAGCTTGTGCTGAATCAGGGGATGGTCTAAAACATGAACATTGGCCATTTTTCTTTATCTCCTTTATTTTTGCTCCCGGGCCAACCGTTCCCGCTCGGCCTGGGAGAGTCTTAAGTAGTTGGGTTTCAGGGAGGCGCCGTCCCAGTCCTCCCCGGCTGCAATTTTCCGGGCGGCGGCCAGCGCCACCCCCACCCCTCGCTGATGCATCCGGTGTTCCGGGGGCAGTACCAGATTGGGCAGACGTTCTTTCAAGGTGTTATAGCACAGGCGGCTGCCGTCTCCCACCAGGAAGATAGGGCCATCCAGCCGGGAGAGAACCTTCTCCCAGTCCTCCAGGGCGATGGCCTGGTCCTCTTCCACCCGGGTAAGCTCGCCCTTTTTTGCCTCAAACAAGGCGGTATACACCTGGCTTCTCCGGGCGTCCATCACCGGCACCACGAAGCCCTCCCAGGCGCCGAAGCCCAGGGCCATGGCCTCCAGGGTGGACACGCCGCAGCAGGGAATCTCCCGTCCCCAGGCAAAGCCCTTGGCGGCGGCGACCCCAATCCGCACCCCGGTAAAGCTGCCGGGGCCGGCGGCGGCTGCCACGGCATCCACGTCAGAAGGAGTAAAACCGCAGCTATGGAGCAGGTTTTCCGCCATGACCATGAGAGTCTGGCTGTGGGTCATGCCCGTATTGAGGTAGCTCTCCCCCAGGAGGATTCCGTCCTCCAGAAGGGCGCAGCCTGCTGCCTTGGCAGAGGTTTCAAAAGCTAAAATCCGCAAGATCTTCCCCTCCTTCTATGGTGATTCTCCGGGCGTTTTCCCCGGTTTTTTCCAGCTGCACCCGGATGGGATTTTCCAGAGCGTCGGCAACATTTTCGCTCCACTCCAGGGCGCACACGCCCCCCCGCTCCAGATAGTCCTCCCAGCCGATGTCAAACAAGTCCTCAGAAGATCCCAGCCGGTACATATCAAAGTGAAACAGTGGGATTCTGCCGGAAAGATATTCGTTTACGATGGTGTAGGTGGGGCTGGTCACCGGCTCGGATGCCCCCAGTCCCTTGGCCAAGCCCCGGGTGAAGGCGGTTTTCCCTGCCCCCAGGTCCCCGGTGTAGGCCACCACTGCCCCGGGTCTTAGCACCTTCCCCAGGGCTTCCCCCAGAGCCTCCGTCTGCTCCGGGGAATGGGTTTCAAAAGTCATAGTTTTCACCCCTTATTGGGCATTTTTCAGCTTTTCCGCCTGGTCTGCTGTGGCCAGAGCGTCGATAATCTCGTCCAAATTCCCGTCCATCACGCTGTCCAGCTTGTAAAGGGTCAGGCCGATGCGGTGATCTGTCAGGCGGCTTTGGGGAAAGTTGTAGGTGCGAATCCGCTCGTTCCGCATGCCCGTACCCACCTGGGAACGGCGCAGGCCGGTAATCTGGCTTGCCTGCTTTTCCTGCTCGATTTCATAGAGCTTGG
Organism: Candidatus Faecousia excrementipullorum; assembly: GCA_018712825.1. Classification (GTDB taxonomy): domain Bacteria; phylum Bacillota; class Clostridia; order Oscillospirales; family Oscillospiraceae; genus Faecousia; species Faecousia excrementipullorum. Next base: position 12,228 of record DVGG01000035.1, read on the forward strand.
AGGCCAGCATCCGCATACATTTTTCCCGGTTCTGCACCTGGCTCCGCTCCTCCTGGCAGGCTACCACAATGCCTGTGGGCTTGTGGATGAGCCGGACGGCGGAGCTGGTTTTGTTCACGTGCTGACCGCCGGCGCCGCTGGCCCGGTAGACCTGCATTTCAATGTCCGCCGGGTTAATCTCCACATCCACTTCCTCCATTTCCGGCAGCACCGCTACCGTGGCGGTGGAGGTGTGGACCCGGCCGCCGGACTCGGTCTCCGGCACCCGCTGGACCCGGTGCACCCCGGACTCGTATTTAAGCCGGGAATAAGCCCCCCGTCCGTTGATCACAAAGTCCGCTTCCTTGACGCCCCCCAGCTCCGTTTCATTGTAGGTCATCAGCTCCACAGACCAGCCCTTCTGGGCGGCATACATGGAGTACATGCGGAACAGGCTGTGGGCAAACAGGGCGCTTTCCTCCCCTCCCACGCCTCCGCGGATTTCCATAATCACGCTTTTCTCGTCGTTGGGGTCCTTGGGGAGCAGCAGCAGCTGAAGCTGCCGGTAAAGGGTTTCCTGCCGCTCCTTGGCCTCCTGGAAAGACTCTTGACACAGCTCCTTCATCTCCGGGTCGCTCATCAGCTCCTGGGCCTCTTCCATATCCTTCTGGGCCGCCAGATACTCCTGGTAGGCGGTGATAATGGGCTCTAAGTCGTTTTTCTCCCGGAGGAGCTTTGCCGCCTTTTGGGGGTCGGCGTAAAAATCCGGCTGCTCACACCGGGCGCACAGTTCTTCGTAACGGTTGGCAACCCCTGCCAGCTTGTGAAGCATTACGTCCCTCCTTATCCTTTATTATGATACCACACTTTTCCAAAGTCAATCCCCCGATTCCGGGCGGTGCTGCTGCAGGTAAATGAGCAGCACGCCGATATCCGCCGGGCTTACCCCGGAAATCCGCCCGGCCTGTCCCACGGACACGGGGCGAATCTCCGACAGCTTCTGCCGGGCTTCCAGCCGCAGGCCGGAAATGGAGGCATAGTCCAAGTCCTCCGGAAGCAAGCGGTTTTCCTCCTTCCGGAAAACCTCCACCTGCTTTTCCTGCCGGGCAAGGTAGCCTGCGTACTTCACCTGAATCTCCACAGCCTCCTGTTCAGCAGGGGACAACTCCGGCCGCTGGGGGTCAAAGGGGGCAATGTCAGCATAGGTCACATTGGGCCGGCGGAGAAGGTCAATGAGGCGCACAGAGTTTTCCACCGGAGTAGAGTCCCGGGCGGCAAGCATTTCGTTCAGAGCCGGACTTGCGGCCACGCCGCAGCCTTCCAGGCGCTTGATTTCCCTGTCCACCCTCTGATATTTCTCCTCCACCTGGCAAAGCCGCTGGGGGCTTACCAGTCCCACAGCGGCACCGATGGCGGTGAGCCGCCGGTCGGCGTTGTCCTGGCGGTGCAGAAGCCGGTATTCCGACCGGCTGGTCATAATCCGGTAGGGCTCCTCCGTCCCCTTGGTCACCAGGTCGTCAATGAGGATGCCGATATAGCCCATATCCCGGGAGAGAATCATGGGCTTTCTTCCCAGAATCTTCAAGGCGGCGTTGATACCCGCCACCAGACCCTGCACCGCCGCCTCCTCGTAGCCGGAGGAGCCGTTGAACTGACCCGCTCCATAAAGGCCGGAAATTTTCTTGTACTCCAGGGTGGGGAGCAGACTGGTGGGGTCGATGCACTCGTACTCAATGGCGTAGGCCGGACGCATCATCTGGGCGTGCTCCATGCCGGGGATGGTGTGAAGCATGGCAATCTGCACATCCTCCGGAAGGCTGGAGGAAAAGCCCTGGATATACATTTCCTGGGTGTTGAGGCCGCAGGGCTCGATGAACAGCTGATGCCGCTCCTTATCGGAAAACCGCACCAGCTTGGTTTCGATGCTGGGGCAGTACCGGGGCCCCACCCCGGAGATGGTGCCGTCATACAGGGGGCTTCTGTCCAGATTCTCCCTTATAATCCGGTGGGTTTCTGAGTTGGTATAGGTAAGGTAGCACACCGCCTGATTGTTTAAGGGGTGTTCCGTTGAAAAGGAGAAGGGCTGGGGATCCTCGTCTCCCGGCTGAATCTCCATTTTGGAAAAGTCAATGCTCCGGCGGTTGACCCGGGGAGGGGTACCGGTTTTGAACCGGCGAAGAGGCAGCCCCAGGGCTTTCAGATTCTCCGAAAGACCCTGCGAGGCGTGCATCCCGTCGGGGCCTGCGGACTGGACACTTTCGCCGGTGATGACGGTGCTGTCAAGGTACGTGCCGGTGGCAAGAATCACCGCCTGGGCCCTGTACACCGCCCCCAGCTGGGTCACAACCCCCGTGACCTTGCCGTCTTCTGTAAGAACCTTTACAATCATGGCCTGTTTCAGCTCCAGATTCTCCTGAAGCTCCAGGGTGTTTTTCATATATTCCTGATATTTCCGCCGGTCTGCCTGGGCTCTTAAAGAGTGAACCGCCGGGCCTTTTCCCCGGTTCAGCATCCGGTACTGGATGCAGGCGGCGTCGGCGGCAATGCCCATCTGGCCCCCCAGGGCGTCCAGCTCCCGGACCAGGTGGCCTTTTCCGGTGCCGCCGATGGCGGGGTTGCAGGGCATATTTCCCACGGCATCCAGGTTGATGGTGAACAGCACCGTGGAAAGCCCCAGCCGGGCACAGGCCAGAGCCGCCTCGATTCCCGCGTGTCCTGCCCCAATCACCGCCACCTGGTAGCTTCCTGCCTCATAGGTGGTCATTGGTCGTTCTCCTCAAAGATGTGGTGGGTAGTGACCACGCACCGGTGGATGGGAGTGCCCAGGTTGTAGAATTTTTCCTCATACCCGGTCATAATCCCCACAGGGCCGTTGGCATGAAGGTCGTCGGTGACCTCCGAGGTGGGCAGGTTCAGAGCCTCCAGCTCCTCCAGGGTGAAGGCGAAGAGCTTGGCGTTGTCGGTTTTGAAGTGGATTTCCCCGCCGTTTTTCAGCACCCGGGAGTAAAGCCGCAGGAAGGTGCGGTAGGTGAGCCGCCGCTTGGCGTTTTTGCTCCGGGGCCAGGGGTCGGGGAAGTTGATGAACAGCCGGTCAATCTCTCCCTGGTCGAAGCACCCTTCCATCAGCGCCACATCCATATCCACAAAGAACACATTGGTAAGCCCCATAGCCTTGGCCTTCTCCATGGCCATGACCATAGCCTCCCGGCACCGCTCAATGGCAATCACCAGCACGGTGGGATTGGCCTGGGTGGTTTCCACGGTGAACTTGCCCTTTCCGCAGCCCACCTCTACCCACAAAGCGGTGCAGTCCGGTTTCAGTGCCCGCCAGCAGCCCTTTTGGGCAGCGGGGTCTGCCACCTGCCAGGCGGCACAGGCCGCCATACGGGGTTCCAGATTGGGCTTTTTCCGCATTCTCATAGTATTTATCCTCCTGCAAAGGCAAAATGGTGATGTTTTAACACCTTATTATATCAGAGGGAGAGAAAACAGTCAAATAAATTTCAAAAGTGGGGAAATATCCCCCTTGGGGGCTTGCGGCAGGGGGAAATTCCTTGTATAATAAATTGAATTTTGGAAAGGAGGGACTGTCATGGAAGACCATTCTCACGACCATGCGTATCTTCACGCCCATGGCATTGCCCACTCCCACGGCCATGTCCATGAGAATCAGAAGGCGGTGCTGAACCGTCTGGCCCGGGCGGCAGGTCACCTGGAGAAGGTGCGCCGGATGGTGGAGGAGGGGCACGACTGCTCCGAGGTGCTGGTGCAGCTGGCAGCGGTACGCTCCGCCCTGGACAACACCGGCAAGGTGATTCTCAAAGACCACCTGCGCCACTGCGTGGTAGATGCGGTCGCCGCCGGCGACCAAAGCGCCGTAGACGACCTGTGCGACGCCGTAGACAAGTTCATGAAATAGGCGGGCAGTGCCCGCGGACAATTTCGCACGGTAGCTTTCTACGAATCGTTCTTTCCCTGACCCGCCCGGTATCGGCGGCTTGTCCGCCGAACTTATTCACTATTCACTCTTCACTATTCACTAAAAACGCCCGGTATCGGCGGCCTGCCAAAGCCCCCCTTGTCAAAGGGGGGTGGTTTTGCCTCCGGCAAAACCGGGGGGATTTCACCGGGTAGCAGGTTTCCACATGGGTCTGTGCTTCTGAGAAAATGCCTGCTGTGAATCCCTCAGTCACGGCTTACGCCGTGCCAGCTCCCTTTGGCAAGGGAGCCTTTTTTCTTTTTGCAAAAATGGCACACCCGTATTTGGGTGTGCCGTTTTTTATTCCGGTTCTGTGCCCTTGGCCAGGGACAATATGCTCTGGGCCAGGGGCTCTATGGAGGCCATGGCCTGGTCCCAGGTGTTGCCGGCGGTGCCTACCTCCACCAGGATTGCCCCGGGGAGCAAATCCTGATTGTACCGTTGCGCCCGCAAGGCCAGGGGGCGGCACAGGCCGGGGTACTGCTTTTCCAGCTGCACCTGCAGCTTCAGCCCCAGGGCCAGATTCTCCTTCCAGTTGGGGTGGGGCAGGGTGTCGGAGCCGCTGCCGGTGACAATCATCAGCTGGGCCATCTCCTGCCCGGCAATCTGGGCGGTGAAGGCCACCTGATTCCCGGCGGAATCCTCCGCCGCATCCCGGTGCAGGTCAATCACAAGGCTTATGCTGGGATACTGGGCAAGATACCCCTGGATGGCGGCCCTTGCCAGATTATAGGCATCGTTATAGGAGGGGTAGTCGTAAAGGGTCCGGTCGTGAATCACCCCGATGCCTGCCTCTGTCAGATATCTTGTCAGGGCGTCCCCCATGCTCACCATATTGTATGCCGTATCCAAAGAGCGGTAGCCGGAGGACTGGGCCTCCTGGGGGATTCCCGTGTAGCTCTCGGAGCCGTGGGTGTGGAGAATCAACACCGTGGGAGACTGTTCCGTCAGATCCCAGTCAAGAGGCATTTGGAGCAGGGCGGGGATGTCCACATCCACCCCGGCGAAGTTCCCCACCTGTATCTGCTGCCCATCCTCCAGGGTAAATTCCACTGGGTCCTCTTCCGGGCTGGGGGAGGTAAGCTGGGTGGGGTCGGGAATCTGCTCCTGGGGTGCCGCCGGGCAGGCCACCCGCCCGGTGCCCAGATACAGAAGCACCGTGGCCATTTTCTCATGGCCCAGAGCCTGGGCAACCATTGCCCCCAGGCCGCCTCCCGCAAGGCGCAGAAGGATTGCACAGGCAATGGCCAGGGCGCAGACCCGAAATACATCCGGTCTTTTGTTCATGGTTTTGTTACCTCCTTTCCGGGACGAAGCCCTTGACGGACGGGCATGAATTGGGATATGATACTCCATAAAAGGAGGGATTTTTGTGGAAGATGCGGGATATATGCAGCAGGCACTGGAGCTGGCAAAAGCGGCGGCGGCAGAGAAGGAAGTGCCGGTAGGCTGTGTCATCGTCTGCCGGGGGCAGGTGGTAGGCCGGGGCCGGAACCGCCGGGAGACGGGGAAAACCGCCCTGGGTCACGCAGAAATCGAGGCCATCGCCGAGGCCTGCAAAACCTTGGGGGGCTGGCGGCTGTGGGAGTGTACCCTGTATGTGACCTTGGAGCCTTGTCCCATGTGCGCCGGGGCCATTGTCAATGCCCGGATTCCCCGGGTGGTATATGGGGCCCGGGACGAAAAATGCGGTGCCTGCGGCTCGGTGTGCAATCTCTTCTCCATGGGCTTTAACCACCATCCCCAGGTGGAGGCCGGAATCATGGAGGAGGAATGCCGCCAGCTTCTCACAGAATTTTTCCAGAACCTCCGCCTGGAACTGAAAACCCGCCCCAAATGGCGCCCGCCCAAAGCTTAAGCAGAGGGAAGCCCCCCTTGCCAAAGGGGGGTGGTTTTGCCTTTGGCAAAACCGGGGGGATAAAAGGCCAGTAGTTTTCCACATGAGTCTGTGCTTCTGAGAAAGTACCTGCTGTGAATCCCTCAGTCACGCCTCCGGCGTGCCAGCTCCCTTTGACAAGGGAGCCTTGTACAGACAGTGTACCACATCCAGGAGGATGAATCCCGTGAAATGTGATGGGGATTTTTCCCGGGTTTGTGGGAGAAATCCTTGCAAGACGGTGGGTTTGATGGTATAATGGCAAAAATATGACTATTTTCAGGCAGGTAAATTTATGAACACGTTACTTCACATCTGCTGCGCACCCTGTGCCAATCAGTGCATCCGGGTGCTGCGGGAGGAAGGCCGGGAGGTTACCGGCTTCTGGTACAATCCCAACATTCATCCCTTCACCGAATACCGCTCCCGGCGGAACTGTCTGCGGGAGTATGCCGCCGCCATCGCCCTGCCTCTGATTGAGAAAAACGACTACGGTCTGCGGCCTTTTGTCCGGGCGGTGGCAGAGGATATTTCAAACCGGTGCATCAAGTGCTACGAAATGCGCCTGATGGAAACCGCAAAGCAGGCAAAAGAGGGGGGCTTTGACAGCTTCACCTCCTCTCTGTTCATCAGCCCCTATCAGAACCATGAGCTGATGAAAGCGGTGGCCCAGAGGGCCGGGGAAATCTACGGCGTGGAATTTTTGTACCGGGATTTTCGCCCCTGGTTCAAAGAAGGCCAGGAAAAGGCCCGGGAACTGGGCTTTTACATTCAGAAATACTGCGGCTGCGTATTCTCCGAGGAGGAGCGCTACCTGAAAAGGAACAAAATCATCCCCTGACAAAGAGGTACATTATGAGAGAAATGGAATTCACCGTCCCCTGCCTGTTCGGGCTGGAGGGACTGTGCGGCGATGAGCTTCGCCGACAGAATTTTGAAAATGTCCGGGTGGAAAACGGCCGGGTGCTGTTTTCCGGAGACGAAACCGCCCTGGCAAAGGCCAACCTGTGGCTCCGTACCGGAGAGCGGGTGCTCATTACCCTGGGCAGCTTCCCCGCCCGGAGCTTTGAGGAGCTGTTTCAAGGGGTGTATCACCTGCTCCTGGAGGACTTTATCCCCAAGGACGGCACCTTCCCGGTGAAGGGGCATTGCCTGAACAGCCAGCTTATGAGCGTGCCGGACTGCCAGGCCATTGTGAAGAAGGCCGCCTCCCGGCGCCTGGGAGAGAAATACGGCCTTTCCTGGCTGCCGGAAACCGGCGATAAGTACCAGCTGCAATTTTCCATTATGAACGACCAGGTAAACCTGTATCTGGACACCACCGGGCCGGGACTTCACAAGCGGGGCTACCGGGCTGTGGGAAACGAGGCACCCCTCCGGGAGACGTTGGCGGCAGCCATGGTGCAGCTGACCCGGTACCGGGGTCGGGAGTTCTTCTGGGACCCCTTCTGCGGCTCCGGCACCATCGCCATCGAAGCCGCCCTCATCGCCAAGAACCGGGCCCCGGGTCTGATGCGGAAATTTGCCGCCCAGAGCTTCCCCTGGATTGCCCCGGAAATCTGGGACGACCTGCGCCGGGAGGCAAAGGAAAAGGAATTTAACGGGAATTACCACATCTTAGGCTCCGACAATGACCCCAGGTGCGTATCCCTCTCCATGGCCAACGCCCGGAAGGCAGGGGTGGCGGACTGCATCCGCTTCCGGGACGCAGACGCCACCAAAATGAGCCTGCCCACAGATACGGGCATCTTAGTGACCAATCCCCCCTATGGCCAGCGGATGCTGGAGCAGCAAAGCGCCCAGCGGCTCTACGCCGCCCTGGGACGGCACCTGAAATACGCCAACGGCTGGAAAAAGTACATCATCACCTCCGAGCCGGAGTTTGAGCATTATTTTGGAAAGCGGGCGGACAAGAAGCGCAAGCTCTACAACGGTATGATTCAGTGCAACTATTATATGTATACGGACAATACCCGGAGGGTTAAAGAGAAATGACCCACCTTTTCATCATCAATCCTGCCGCCGGAAGCCGGGACCGGCAGGAGCAGTACAAAAAAGAGATTGAAAGGGTTTGCAAACCCAGAGGCCTTGACTACCAAATCCGGGTGTCCCAGGCCCCGGGGCAGTGCCGGGAGATTGCCGCCCAGGCTGCCCGCTCCGGAAAACCCGTGCGGATTTACGCCTGCGGAGGAGACGGCACCCTGAACGAGATCGTCTGCGGTGTGGCTGGCTTTCCCAATGTGGCAGTGACCACCTACGCCTGGGGCAGCGGCAACGACTTTATCCGGATGTTCTCCCAGCCGGAGGCCTTCCGGGATCTGGAAAAGCTCCTGGACTGCCAGGAATCCCAGTTCAATCTCATCCGGTGCAATGAGGACTATGCCCTGAACATCTGCTCCGTAGGACTGGATGCCCGGATTGCCGCCGATGTGGCCGGGTACAAGCGGTTTCCCCTGTTCAGCGGATTCCGGGCCTATCTGGTGTCCGCCCTCATCAACACCATCAAGGGCATCTGGCAGCCTTACACCGCCTCCTTTGAAAAGGAAACCGTCCAAAAGGACTTTACCCTGATTTGCGCCTGCAACGGCAGGTTTTACGGCGGCGGCTTCAACCCGGTGCCGGAGGCAGACCCCCAGGACGGCATTCTGGAGGTGCTTCTGGTAAATAAGGTGTCCCGGCTCACGGTGCTGGGACTGATTGGGGCATACAAAAAGGGCAAATACGCCTCCCTGCCCCAGAAAATCCGCCACATCCGCACAAATCACTTACATATCCACAGCGACCGTCCCACCCCATTGAACATGGACGGAGAAATCCGCCACATTCAGGATGTGGACATCTCCATCGCCCCGGAGAAGCTGCGGTTTTTCTACCCCAAGGGGCTAACCTATTAAGGAAACGAGGGATTTTTGTGGGCTGCTGCATTATTGTGGGAGCAGGGGAATGCACCGGGCTTTTGCAGCCTGTGGATAAATCCGACTGCCTTATCGCCGCCGACGGCGGCCTTGCCCATGTGCAGGCACTGGGACTGACCCCGGATATCATCTTAGGGGACTTTGACTCTCTGGGCTATGTGCCGGAGGGGGCAAACGTGTTCCCGGTGCGCAAAGACGACACGGACACCATGCTGGCCATCCGCCGGGGTTTAGAGCTGGGCTATCACAATTTTCTCATTTACGGCGGACTGGATGGCCCACGGCTGGACCATACTCTGGCAAACATCCAGTCTTTGCTGTTTTTGACCCGCCGGGGCTGCCGGGGGGCGCTGATTGGCAAGGACGCCATCGCCCTCATCGCCCAGCCCCCGGGCTTTGCCCTGGAAGGGCCGGAAGGCGGCCTTCTTTCCCTTTTCTCTCTGGTAGAATCGGCGGAGGGGGTAACCCTCCGGGGACTGGAATACCCCATGGAAAAGGGATGTCTTCCCGGGGATTTTCCCCTGGGAGTAAGCAATCATTTTTTGGGAGGAAAAGCAGAGATTGCCCTGGAGGCCGGGTGCCTTCTGGCAGTTTACGATAGAAAAGCCGGTTTACCCACAGACTTTTTGGGGGAGGCATAACCATGACAAAAGAGATCACATCCGTATCCCCGGACTATAACCAGGGTCTGACCCAGGCCCAGGTGGAGGAGCGTCTGGCGGCGGGGCTGGGGAACAGCCAGTCTTCCGGGGCGGGTCTGACAGAAAAGCAGATTCTGGCCAAAAACATTCTCACCTTTTTCAACCTGATATTTGTGGTTCTGGCGGTGATTCTGGTCATTGCCGGGTCCTCCATCAAGAACATGACCTTCCTGGTCGTGGTGGTGGTGAACATCGTCATCGGCTGCTTCCAGGAAATCCGGGCAAAGCGGGCGGTGGACAAGCTGACCCTCATTGCCCAGCAGAAGCTGCCAACCATCCGGGGCGGAAAAAAGCTCCTGGTGCCCTCGGACCAGCTGGTTCGGGATGACATTGTGGAATACGGCCCGGGAGATCAGATCTGCGCCGACGGCATTGTCCGGGTGGGGCAGCTCCAGGTAAACGAGTCCCTCATCACCGGCGAGGCCGATGCGGTGGTGAAGAAAAAGGGCGACACCCTGAAATCCGGCAGCTTTGTCATCACCGGAAGGGCCCGGGCTCAGCTGACCCAGGTAGGCGACGCCAGCTTTGCGGCAAAGCTGGCCCTGGAAGCCAAGGCAAACCCCAAGGTAGCCCGCTCTGAGATGATGGCCTCTTTGGACAAGCTGATTCACATGGTGGGCTACACCCTGATTCCCGTGGGCTGCCTGCTGTTTTATCAGGAATTCAAGATTCTCCACATGACCTTCACCGGCAGCGCCCAGTCCACCGTGGCAGCCCTGGTGGGCATGATTCCCGAGGGACTGTATCTGCTTACCAGCATTGCCCTGGCGGTGTCTGCCATGAAGCTCACCCGGCAGCGGGTGCTGGTGCAGGATATGAACTGCATCGAGTCTCTGGCCCGGGTGGATGTGCTGTGCGTGGACAAAACCGGCACCATCACCCAGCCCACCATGGAGGTGGAAAACCTCCTGCCCCTGGGAGACCGGGAGCCGGAGTACTTAGAGCAGGTGCTGAAAAGTCTTTACGGCAGCCGGGAGCCGGACAACGACACCGCCCGGGCCATCCAGGAGCTGTTCTCCGGCAAAGGGGACTGGGAGTGCACCCGGTACGTGCCCTTCACCTCCCAGACCAAGTGGTGCGGCGGCGAATTCGGGGAGCAGGGCTCCTTCGTGGTGGGCGCTCCCGAGTTTATCTTAGGAGAGCATTTTGAAAAGCTGCGGGAACAGGTAGCCCCCTGGGCCTCCACCGGCTACCGGGTGCTGCTGGTAGCCGCCTATCCCGGGGAGCTTCCCCAGAAGCTGGACGGAAGTCTTGCTGAGCCTTTGGCGCTGCTGCTCCTCACCTCCCCCCTCCGGCCCCAGGCCAGGGAGACCTTCTCCTACTTTGCCCGGCAGGGGGTGTGCATCAAGGTCATCTCCGGTGACAACCCCCAGACGGTTTCCGCCGTTGCCCAGCGGGCTGGCATTGAAAACAGCGAAAAGTATATTGACGCCGGGGAGCTGGAAACCTATGAGGATGTTTTCCGGGCGGCAGGGGAGTACACCGTCTTTGGGCGGGTGACCCCCGACAAGAAGAAAATGCTCATCAAGGCTATGAAGGAACAGGGCCACACCGTAGCCATGACCGGCGACGGCGTGAACGATGTGCTGGCCATGAAGGAATCGGACTGCGGCATCGCCATGGCCAGCGGCGCCCAGGCTGCCAGTCAGGTGGCCCGGCTGGTGCTGCTGGATTCGGACTTTTCCGCCATGCCGGACATCGTAGGGGAGGGCCGGCGGGTGATCAACAACATCCAGCGGGCAGCCACCTTGTTTTTGGTGAAGAACATCTTCTCCTTTGGTCTGGCCATTTTGTCCCTGCTGACCCAGCAGCCCTACCCCTTGGCTCCCATCCACATGAGCATTATCTCCGGCCTTACCATCGGCGTGCCCTCCTTCTTCCTGGCTCTGGAGCCCAACTACCAGCCCATCTCCGGCACCTTCCTGAAAACCGTTCTCCGCCGGGCATTCCCCGGAGGCCTTACCAGCATCACGGTGGTGCTGCTGCTTCAGGCCATGATGGTGCATTTTGCCATCCCCCTGGCAGATGTGCGGGCCATTGCCACGGCCATCCTGGCGGTGGTGGGCCTGATGGTTTTGCACCAGGTGGGAAAGCCCATGAACCGTTTCCGGGCGCTGGTATGGTGGGCAGTGGCGGCGGCCATCATCGGCTGCTTTACCCTTATGGGAGACTTTTTTGATTTGAAAATCCTGAAGGGCTCCTCCCTGGTGGCCCTGGTGGTGATTCTTCTGGTGATTCCCACGGTGTTCCGGTTCCTCCAATGGGTATTTTCCCAGGGTGACCGGCTGTGGGCCAAGGTAAAAGCCCGCCGGGAGGGATAATATGCTTACCTACCAGCTGAAAAAGCAGCCGGGGCTGCCTCTTTATGAGGCGCTGTACCGGTGTATCCGGGAGGACATCCGCACCGGGCGGCTTCGTCCCGGAGAGCAGCTGCCCTCCAAGCGGAGCCTGTGCGCCAATCTGAAGGTGAGCAAAATCACCGTGGAAAACGCCTACAATCAGCTTCTGGCAGAGGGGTATATCTCCTCCCGGGAGAAGGTGGGCTACTTTGTGGAGGCGGTGCAGCAGCTGCCTCCCCAGACCCCCAAGGCCTCCCAGACACCCCCTCCGGAGGGAAAGCTTTTGGATTTGTCCGGCAACGGCTCTCCCCGGTTTCCCTTTACGGTGTGGAGCCGCCTTCAGCGGCAGGTGCTGCTGGACTACGGGCAAAAGCTCCTGCTGCCCCTGCCCAACCAGGGCATCGGGGAGCTGCGCCAGGCCATTGCCTGGCACCTGGGGGCTTTCCGGGGTCTGGAAGTGAACCCGGAGGATATTTTCGTGGGGGCCGGCACAGACTTTTTGTATAACCTTCTGGTGCAGCTTCTGGGCCGGGACAAGTGCTATGGGGTGGAGGAACCGGGCTACAGCAAGATTTATGACATCTACCGCTGTGCCGGAGCCAGATGCACCCTTTTGTCCATGGATAAATCCGGGGTGCTGCCGGATGCAGCTACCCAGGTGCTCCACATCTCCCCTGCCCACCACTTTCCCACCGGTCTGGTAACGCCCCTTTCCCGGCGGCGGGAGCTTTTGAAGTGGGTCGGGGCGGAGGATGGGCGGTATATCATCGAGGACGACTACGACAGCGAGTTCCGCTTCGCCGGACGGCCCCTGCCTACCTTAAAAGCCATGGACACCGCCGGGCGGGTCATCTACATGAACAGCTTTACCAAGTCCCTGGCCCCCTCCATCCGTATCAGCTATATGATCTTGCCTTCTTCCCTTATGGAGGCTCTTCAAACCCGGCTGGGCTTTTACGCCGGAACCGTCCCCAGCTTTGAGCAGTACACCCTGGCCCGGTTCATCCGGGAGGGGTACTTTGAAAAGCACATCAACCGGATGCGAAAGTTCTACAAGGCCCGGCGGGATACTCTGCTGGAGCTGGTAGCCCAGTGTCCCCGGCGGCTGCAGGTGCTGGAGGAGGGGGCAGGATTGCACTTTCTTCTCCGGGTGGACACTGCCCTTACAGACCCGGAGCTGGTGGCTGCCTGCGCCCAAAAGGGCCTGAAAGTCCGGTGTCTTTCCCAGTACTACCGGGAATCGCCCCCGGAAAACTGCCGGGGCTACCTGGTCATCAATTACTCAGGCCTTGGGGATGCGGACATTGAAATTCTTGCGAAAGTGATAAAAACCCTGTAATCGGGAGGATTTTTTATGAAACAAGTATTGGAAGTTTGCGTGGATTCCTATGATTCTGCCCGGGCAGCGGTAGCCGGCGGGGCAACCCGGCTGGAGCTGTGCGCCGCCCTGTCTGTGGGGGGACTGACCCCCTATGCAGAATTGCTTTCGGACATCCGCAGCTTTTCGGATATCCCCGTCCGGTGCCTCATGCGCCCCAGAGCCGGGGACTTTCTCTACACCCGGCAGGAGATTTCCATGATGGCCCGGCAAATGCGGGTGCTTCGGGAAAACGGAGCCAGCGGCTTTGTCATCGGCTGCCTTACCCCGGAAGGGGAGCTGGCTCCCATGGAGGAGCTGATGGAGGCCGCCGGGGGACTGCCCCTGACCCTTCACCGTTGCATTGACGTGAGCCGGGACCCGGTGGATACCTACCGCCAGGCAGCGAAGCTGGGCTTTGACACGGTGCTTACCAGCGGCGGTGCAGGAAACGCCACCGCCGGCAGAGAAACCATCGCCCGGCTCATTGCCCTCCGGGAGGAAATGGGCGGCCCGGAGGTGCTCATCGGCGCCGGGGTGAACGCCCGGGTGATTGAGGCCTTCCGCCGCCAGGTGCCCGGAGCCCGGGCTTTCCACATGAGCGGCAAGACAGCTGTGGAAAGCGGCATGATGTTCCGCCGGGAAGGTGTCCCCATGGGCGCCCCCGGTCTTGACGAGTGGCACATTGACACCACCTCCCAGCAGGCGGTGGAGGAAGCCGCCCAGGCCCTTCGGAAGCCCCTGGTAAAAAGGCTCCCTTGTTAAAGGGAGCTGGCACGCCGCAGGCGTGACTGAGGGATTACAGCAGGCACTTTCCAATCCCTAAAATCCAATGTGGAAAGGCATAATCCCGGGAATCCCCCCGGTTTGGCTTCGCCAAACCACCCCCCTTTCACAAGGGGGGCATTGGAGGAATCACCCGCCTCGGCGGAGCCGAGGCACCCCTTTGTAAACGTTTTTTGACAGGAGGCAATGCATATGCTTCGGATGCAGGGAGTTACCAAACAGTTCGGGCGTTTCTATGCCCTGCGGGAATTGAATATGACGGTGCCCAAAGGGGCGATTTACGGACTGGTGGGCCCCAACGGAGCGGGGAAGTCCACCGCATTGCGCCACGCCACCGGCATCTGCCGCCCGGATAAGGGGCAGGTGTACTTTGACGGCCTGTCTGTCTACGAAAATCCCCAAATCAAGTCCCGGATTGCCTATATCCCCGACGAAATCTTCTTTTTCCCCTCCGCCACCTTGGAGGATATGCGGAAATTCTACCGGGGGATGTATCCCACCTTTGACGACGGCCTTTTTACCCAGCTGCTGGATGTGTTTCCCCAGCTGCGGAAAGCCCCCATTTCCCGGTACTCCAAGGGGATGCAGAAGCAGGCGGCCTTCCAGCTGAGCCTTTGCACCCACCCGGATATGCTGGTGCTGGACGAGCCGGTGGACGGACTGGACCCGGTAATCCGGCGGCAGGTGTGGAGCCTCATCCAGGAGGATGTATCCAACCGGGGCTCCACGGTGCTCATCTCCTCCCACAACCTCCGGGAGCTGGAGGATCTGTGCGACCATGTGGGGATTATGGAGCGGGGCAAGATGATTATGGAGTGCTCTTTGTCCCAGCTGCAAAGAAGCACCGTGAAGGTGCAGCTGGTGGGGCAGCCCCCTGCCGGGCTGGAAATCCTCAATAAGACCGCCTCCGGGCGGCTCCAGACCTTGGTGGTCCGGGGCAGCGCCCAGGAAATCACCCCCCGGCTCCAGGAGGCCAATCTCACCTATTTTGACGTGCTGCCCCTGACCCTGGAGGAAATTTTCATCTATGAGCTGGGAGGGATGGACTATGAAATCCAGAACATACTTCTTTAACTGGACGGTCTTTCGCAAGGATTTGTCCCGGTTTGCCCCCGGCTGGGTGATTTATGTGCTTTTCCTGGTGCTGGGGGTGTCCACCCTGACGGCCCAGGGAGAGCCCCTGGCGGTGGCCCTGGCCCTGAACGAGTGGCTGCCGGCCATGTCCTATGTGAACTGTCTTTACGCCGGAATGGTGGTGATGTTCCTGGCGGGAGATCTCTACATAAGCCGGATGTGCTATGCCCTCCACGCCATGCCCCTGCGCAGGGAGGGGTGGTTCTTCTCCCACAGCGCCGCCGGCCTTGCCATGTGTCTGGTGCCCAACACCCTGGCGGCTCTGGCCCTCATGCCTGCGTTGCAAGGCTACTGGCACCATGCCCTCATTGCCTGGCTGGTATGCCTGCTCCAATATCTGTCCTTCTTCGGTGCGGCGGTGTTTGCCTCCATGCTGGCGGGAAACCGGTTTGCCATGGTGTTGTTTTACGCCCTGATCAACGGCTTTTCCATGATTTTCATGGGCATTGCCCAGATGTTTTATCAGCCCCTTATGTACGGCCTGCAGCTGCGGCAAGGCACCTTCCGGCAGTTCTGCCCCTTCTTGCAGCTGGCCTCCTCCCCCTACCTGACCTTCTCCCAGGAGGAGGGCTCCACGGTGTACCTGGGGGCCACCAACGGCAACTGGATATACCTGCTGGTATGTGCCGGGGTGGGGCTGCTGCTTTTTGCCCTGTCCCTTTTCCTGTACCGGCGGCGGAATCTGGAATCTGCCGGGGACTTTATCGCCATCCGGTGGATGGCACCGGTATTTCTGGCGGTGTATACCCTGGGCATGACCGCCGTGCTGTATACCTTTGTGGGGTCTTTCCTCCCCAAGGCTACCTATATTCTGCTGATTGCGGGGCTGGTGCTGGGCTTTTACTCCGGACAGATGCTCCTGTCCAAGTCCGTAAAGGTGTTTAGGCTCCGGGTGTTTCTGGGCTTTGCTGCCATGACGGCGATCTTTGCCTGTGCCCTGGCCTTTTTGTGGCTGGACCCGGCGGGTGTTGTGAGCTATGTGCCCAAGGCCCAACAGATCAAGTCTGTCACCATCTCCACCAGCAGTATGCTGTATCTGCCGGAGCTTCGGGAGGAGGCACCTCAGCTGACCCTTTCCGGTGAGGAGGAAATCCAGCAAATTGTGGATATCCATGAGGCGCTGCTGGAAAAACAGCAGACCGATTCCCAGGAAACGGACTTTACCCTGTTTCTGGAATACACCATGAAGGACGGCCGGACGATTCAGCGGAACTACCCGGTGCGGCTGGACACCCCCCAGGGGGAGTGGCTGGTGCAGTATTTCAGCTCCTGGGAGTGTGTGTTCCCCACGAAAAACTGGAGCCACTTTGTAAGCTGCGTCACAGCCATCCAGAACGGCACCGGCGAGCCTATTCCCCAGGCCTATCTGGGGCAGGTGCTGTCCTCCCTGCTTATGGACTGCCAGGAGGGCCACATGGCCCAGACCTGGTCCCTGTATGACTTTGCCCCGGCAGCGGAGCAGCTGACCCTTACCTACGATACCGGCAACGGGGAGGAACAGCTGACCCTGCGGATTTATGAGTTTTCCACCCACACCCTGCAAATTCTTCACCACATTGCCGGTTTACAAGGAGAAAATCCATGAAATACCTGAAACAACTGGTCATCATTCTGCTTTTCAGCTTCCTGGGGGAGCTTTTGCAGGAGCTTTTGCCCCTGCCGGTGCCTGCGGCTATTTACGGTCTGCTGCTTTTATTCCTGGCCCTGACCTTCAAAATTGTGAAGCCCGAGTCCATCAAAACCGTGGCCGGGTTCCTGCTGAATATCATGCCTTTGCTGTTCGTGGCGCCGGGGGTCAACATCCTCAGCCACTGGGGGGTTCTGGCCCCGGAAATTGTGCCCATTATCACGGTGGTGCTTCTCTCCACCGTCATTGTGCTTGCCGTTTCGGGGCTTGTGACCAAGCTTCTTTTGGGAAAGGGAGGGAAGGAAAATGGCTGAAATGCTCCTTGATACTGCCCTGTTTCCTCTGGCTCTGACCCTGGGAGCGTTCCAGATTGGACTTTTCATCCAGAAAAAGGGAAAACACCCGGCTTTTAACCCGATTCTCATTGCCATTGCCCTGATTATCCCCATTTTGCTGCTGCTGGGCTACCCGATGGAGAGCTATCAGGCAGGCACCGCAGGGCTGTCCTGGCTTCTGACCCCTGCCACCGTGTGCCTGGCTCTGCCCCTTTATGAGCAGGGAAAGGTGCTGAAAAAGAACCTGCCGGCGATTTTTGCCGGGGTCACCGCCGGAACCCTTGCCAGCCTGCTGGTGGTGCTGGGGCTGTGCCGTCTGCTGCAGCTCAGCCCGGTTTCGGAGGTTTCTCTGCTGCCCAAGAGCATCACCACCGCCATGGGCATTGTCCTGTCCCAGCAAAACGGGGGGCTGGAAGCCCTCACCACCGCCGCCATTATCATCACCGGAATTTTCGGCGCCGTAGCCGGAACCGGCCTGTGCCGCCTTCTGCGGCTCCATGACCCGGTGAGCCAGGGCGTGGCCTTCGGCACCGCCTCCCACGTGGTAGGCACCTCCCGGGCCACAGAGCTCAACCCCCTGACAGGAGCCGTGAGCAGCCTGTCTTTGACGGTGGCCGGGATTCTCACCGCCCTGATTTTCCCCTTGTTTTTATGATGATTCTGGGTCATGCTGCATACGTTGGCCCCTCCGGGCACCGGGCGGGGCGGCGGCTGCTGCGGCGGCTCTACCTTGCCAGGACGGGAAGGCCCATGCCCCCCATTCGGATGGGGGCAAGGGGAAAGCCCCGGTTTGTGGGGGGCGGGATGCATTTTTCCATCTCCCACACCAAAGGCCATGTGTTCTGTGTCCTGAGCTCCTACCCGGTGGGGCTGGATGCAGAGCTTTCCACCCGGCAGATTTCTCCCCGCTTGGCAGAGAAAATCCTCTCCCCCGGAGAGTTTTCCCAATACACCCAGGCGGAAAATCCGGAGGAAGCCCTGCGGCAGTTCTGGGTTTTGAAGGAAGCGGGGGCAAAGGCCACCGGCCGGGGGCTCACCGGCTACCCCCGGGACACGGATTTCACCCTGGGCAATACCATAAAAAGCCACGGCTGCACCGTGGCAATCATCAGGAGGCGACACCATGCTGTTTGACACCCATGCCCATCTGGACGACCGGGCATTTGATTGCGACCGGGAGGCTCTGATTTCCGGCCTTCCGGAAAAGGGCATTGCCCTGGTTATGAATCCCGGCTGCTCTCTGGAAAGCTCTAAAAATGCCGTGGCCCTGGCAAAAAAGTACCCCTTCCTCTACGCCGCCGTAGGCTCCCACCCGGACGCTGCGGATGAGGTGGACGAGCAGGTTCTGGAAGAATACCGGCTTTTGTGCCGGGAGGAAAAGGTGAAGGCCATTGGAGAAATCGGCCTTGACTACCACTATGAGGACATTCCCAGAGAGATTCAGAAAAAGGCCTTCCGGATGCAGATGGCCCTGGCTCAAGAGGTTGGGCTTCCGGTGATTATCCACCAGCGGGAGGCCCTGGCGGACTGCCTGGAAATCCTGGGGGATTTTCCGGAAGTGAAGGGGGTTTTCCACTGCTTCTCCGGCTCCGCCCAGACCGCCCGGGAACTGACGGCTCAGGGGTGGTATGTAGGCTTTACCGGGGTGCTGACCTTCAAAAATGCCAGAAAAGCCCTGGAAGCTGCCCAGGCTGTACCCCGCGACCGGATTGTGCTGGAAACCGACTGCCCCTACATGGCACCGGAGCCCTACCGGGGCCGCCGGAACGACCCGGGCTACCTGTACCGGATGGCAGAGGTCTTGGGAGAGCTTCTGGAAATCACCCCGGAGGAGGCCCAGGCACTGACCCTGCAAAACGGCAAGCGGCTCTATGGAATCCAATAAAAGCAAGCCCTGACCAACTTGGTCAGGGCTTCTTCTATACTGTTAAAAAACTTACTTTTTGCAGCAACTCTTTCAACCATGCGGATTATTCTATTCCAGCATAGGATTGTGCTGCCTTGATAGCATCCGGTAATTGCTCTATGGAAGTGAACTCATAAAGAGGTTTCAGTATAGAAAGCTCTTCAGGCAATTCTTCCGTAGCACTAATTTCTTCGTTTTTGAGTTTCTCGCTTAACAGCTCACGTGCTTTTTCCACTTCTTCACCATCACGATATACTGCGCCAGTTAATTTCCCTTCCGTAAAACGAAGGGAGATATAGAAAACATCTTGCTCATAACGACTGTAGTTAAAGGATAAGCTGCCCTCATTCATGTTACTGTTGATAAAGTCATCGTAGACAGACTCAATGTAACCCTGGAAATCCGTAAAGCTGACACCATTGAGTTCATCAAAAGTCATACTCCAATACCAACCATCTTGAAATTTGTTTTCGTATGCAAAATCAATGGGGAGTGTGTCAACATCGAAAAGTTCCAACATTTTGGGGCACTCCTCTATCCCATCTCTGTTAGGGTCATAACTTTTTCCACTGACCGCTTCTCCAACCTGAAAAGCGAGAAGATCTCTGTATTTGTGGTACTCCAAATCGGTTGTCTTGTCCGCATCAAAGATAGCCAGCATATCAATGATATATGATATTCTTTGGTCAGAATTATTGTATGTGCTGTCGATGCTACGGATATCTAACGGTTCTATTCTGCGGTATAGTGCCTCAAATTCATTCGTTGCTTCGTCCACAGTTAACTCAAAAGCCAAATAACCATCGATGATTTCGATAGCCTTTCGTGCATAGGGCTCAATCTCAGAAGAAGCTCTTGTTGGAGTCCAAGTATCGGGTGAATCGCCGCTTCCGCAAGCAACAAGGCCAAAGACAAATAAAAGCACTAAAGCCACGGCAAGAACCTTTCGCATATGGATTCCTCCTATTCATGTTTTTCTATATTGTACCAATTTTGCTTGTGTATTGCAAGCGGAAGAAAATACAAATGTGGCACATTTCAAATTGACCCAGGGCTTCTTCTTGACTTATTCTCCCAAAAATGCTATGCTTTTTCCAGTAAGAATTGAAAAAGGAGCGAACCTATGAGCTTTCAATATCGGGGCCTCAGCGCCCAGTTGACCCGTCATATTGTTACCCCGGAGGAGGTGCAGCAGCAGCTGGAACGGCTGCGGCAGCAGAACCCCCGGATTGCCTCCATCACCAATCGTCCTTCCCGTCTGGGGGATGAGCTGGTGCTGGACTACGCCGGTTACTGCGACGGCAAGCAGTTTGAGGGCGGCACCGCCCAGAAGCAGACCCTGGTGCTGGGCAGCGGCGCCTTTATCCCCGGCTTCGAGGAGCAGCTGGTGGACAAGGTACCCGGGGAGGAAGTGGTGGTAAAGGTCACCTTCCCCACAGAGTACCATGCCAAAGAGCTGGCAGGAAAGGCGGCGGAGTTCCACTGCGCCATCCGGGAAATCCGGGAAAAGACCCCCTACCAGATGGATGATGTTTTCGCCAAAGAGGTAGGCCGGTGCGAAACCATGGAGGAAATGCGGAAGAAGCTCACCGAGAGCCTCCAGGCCTACACCGACGAGCGGGGAGAGATGGATTTGCAGGATCGGCTGCTGCGCCAGGCGGCAGACACCCTGGACATGGAAATCACCCAGGAGCAGATCAAAGAGGCAGTAGAGGCTCAGATGCAGACCCTGGAGGCTCAGCTTTCCCAGCAGGGACTGACTCTGGATATGTACTGCCAGTTCCTTTCCACCACTCCGGAGAAGCTCCGGGAGGAGGCTGAGCCCGGTGCCGTTCAGAGCATCCGCCGGGAGGAGGCCATCCGCCGGATTGTGGAGGCGGAGAATATCCAGGCAGAGCAGGAGGAGATTGCCAGAGCCTGCGCCCTTATCTGCCAGCAAAACCACATCACCATGGAGCAGCTGAAGGAAGTTTACGATGCCCAGCTGGAGGCGGCGGTGATCCGCTCCGTCCTCACCGGCAAGGCTATGGAGCTGGTGCGGAAGGCTGCCCAGGTGACGGAAGTCACAGAATAAAAAATAAGGAGGAGCAGACAATGAAGCGGGAGAACTATCTTTCCTGGGACGAGTATTTTATGGGCGTTGCCATGCTGGCAGCCGGCCGGAGCAAAGACCCCAATACCCAGGTGGGCGCCTGCATTGTATCCCCGGAGAACATCATCATCTCCACCGGCTACAACGGAATGCCCAAGGGCTGCTCCGACGATACCTTCCCCTGGGAGCGCACCGGGGAGGAAACCAAGTATCCCTTCGTGGTTCATGCGGAGCTGAACGCCATTCTCAATGCCAACGGACGGGATCTGCGGGGCAGCCGGCTGTATGTGGCACTGTTTCCCTGCAACGAGTGTGCCAAGGCCATTATCCAGAGCGGGGTGCGGGAGGTTCTGTACCTGTCGGACAAATACGCCGACAGCCCTGCCACCATCGCCTCCAAGCGGATGATGGACGCCGCCGGGGTGAAATACACACAGATACGTCCCAGAATGAAGGAGATTACCCTGAATTTCATCCCCGAAGAAGAAAGATAAGAAAAGCTCCCGGAAAGCGTTGCTTTCCGGGAGTTTCTCATTATTGATACTGGAAGGGGCTGTCCGGGGGAACGATGCCGATATAGGTGCTGCCCACACCCAGGGCTACGGGGGTGCCGTCCTCCAGGTAGTAGGAGAAGGGATCATCCTCCGTCTCCCGCTCCCAGCGGATGCTTACCAGCTTGCCGTCCCGGGCAAAGTAGCCGGTTCCCTCGCCGGTGAGCTGGGTGTAAATGTGGTAGCCGTCGGAATCCAGGGTGGAGGTGGCATGGAGCACCATCACATTCCGGAACTCCACCTGCTCATCGGTGTTGGCATCAATGAAGTCCCGCTGGTGCTGGCCGTAGAACTCCTGCACCATGGTGTAGGTGCCCTTCTGGGCATCATAGGTGAAGAAGCTGCCCTTGCCGTTGCTGCTGCGGAACCGGACGGTGATTTCGTAAGCCCGGTCGCCCTTCAGCTCTGCATCATCATCAAAGGTCAGACCCACATCATAGGGCTGGGGCAGGGAAGCGTGATAGCCCAGCTGCTGGGCGTAGGCCATGAGCTTCTCGCCGGAGGTGAACATGGTATGCTCCAGGGCATAGCCGGAGTTCAGCCGGTCCTGGTCCCGGTAGAAAATGTTGCTGGAGGCCTTGCCTGCATCCAGGTCATTGACCACACCGGACTTCAGCAGGCTGTCTGCCATGGTGCTGCCGCCGGCGTGGGCGAACAGTGCCTGGTAGGACCGGGCCAGGGAGATGTTATAGGTACGGGCACTGCGGATGGAGCCGATTTTTTCCACCTGACCCACATCCGTGAACAGGGCAAGGCACCGGGTGATGCCGCCGCTGAGACCGTCCACCATGTACTCATAGAAAATATCCGCCTGTCCCACGCCGTGCATAGGCTGGGCATCGTAGATATTGTTCATAACCACCGCATAGGGGCGCTCCATGATGGGCTCTTCCAGAGGTTCGCCGGTAAGAGGGTTGTGATACTGGGCTTCCGGAGCCTGGGTGGTTTCCGTAGGCTGGGTCGTTGCCTCCGTGGTGGTCTCCGTGGGAGCGGTTGTGGCCTCCGTGGAGGGTTCGGTGGGATCGGGCGTTTTTGCACAGGCAGTCAGCAGCAGCATAACCGCCAGAAGCAGGGCCGCAATTCTTTTCATGACTTGTTTTCCTTTCCTTTTGGGTTGATAGATTCAAATATAGGCATCCACCCCTGGGACAGGGCGGTGTCATACGCTTCTTGGGTCCGGATGGTCCAGGCCACCCCCTGCACGCCCCACAGCTTTCGCACCAGCCGGGTGGAAAGCAGGTTCCGGTCCTCAAACCGGCAGGCGGCAAAGTCCGGCCGGATGAGAAAGAAGTGCAGGTGGTTTGTGACCATAAACCGGAGAATCCAGGGGAAGGGCAGGCCCTTTTCCTTCAGAAAGTTCTGGGAAAGCTGCCCCCGAATCACCTGGGGATAGTGTTTTTTCAGATAGTATACGCAAAAGGGGTCGAAGGATTCGATGCAGTAGTCCCCGGGGTAGTCCCGGAGGGCCTCCATCACCCGGCGGCACAAAGGCCCGTAGTTACCCCGTTTGGTTTTCAGCTCGATGATCAGCGGTGCCTTTCCGGAGAACAGCTCCAGAACCTCCTCCAAGGTGGGGATTTTCTCCTGGCTTCCCAGGAGGCGGTACCGGGACAGCTCCCAGAGATTCAGGTGCTCCACGCACACATCCGCCCCCACGGTTCGCATCAGGGAGGAGTCGTGAATCACCGCTAAATTCCCGTCGGCGGTGAGATGCACGTCCAGTTCGATGCCGTACCCGGCTTCCAGGGCAGCCCGGAAAGCCCCCATGGAGTTTTCCGGCAGGGTTTCGTCATGGAGCCCCCGGTGGGCATAGCTCCAGCGGCGCAGCCGGGCCAGTCCCGGGTGTCTCCGCCGACCCCGGAGGGCCAGCAGATACAGGCACAAAAGTACAATCAGAACAATGAGAATCCACATAAGCATCCTCCGGCTCAATCCGGCAGGTCATAGGCCTCCAGTCCCCGCTTTGCCTCCACCCGGTTGTCTCCGTGGCGGACAAAGAGCATGGTCACAAAGGAACAGGCCACAAAGAAGGCGGCGTAGGGGAAGAGAACCTTGTAGCTGACATTTTTCAGAAGCCACCCGGCAACAATGGGGGTAACCACCTGGGCAGCCATGGAGAAGGTGTAGTAGTAGCCGGTGAACTTGCCCACCTGGCTGCCCTGGCACATCTCCACCACCATGGGCAGGCTGTTTACATTGATGGCAGCCCAGGCAAAGCCCACCAGCACGAAAAGCAGGTACATGGGGGGCGTGATGGCGGTGGCGTTGGCGGTGACCAGGAAGCCCACAAAGAAGCAGGCGGCCAGCAGGGCAGCCCCTGCCAGGATGGTTTTCCGTCTGCCGATTCTGGAGGCAACCATGCCGATGGGAATGTAGCTGACGATGGCGCCGCCGGTGGCTACCAGCAGGCAAGTGGAGGCACCGCCGATGCCCTCTCCCATCACCCGGCTGATATAGGTGGTAAACCAGGTGGTGACGCCGTTATAGCCGATGTACCACAGGGCGATGGACACCAGAAGGAAGCCCAGGCTCCGCTTTACAGGCTTCGGCAGCACTTCCTTGCCCTGGCTGTCCACAGCGGCATAGTTTTCCTCCGGGTGGGCCGCTTCATATTCCTCGTTTTTCCGGCTCAGCCGGTTTTCCCGGATGGTAAGGGCCAGAATTGCCACGGAAACCACCATAATGCCGGAAACTACCCCAAACAGCAGCCGGTAGTCCAGCACGGGGGTCTTGCCGTCCACATAGCCCAGGGTATACTGGGGCTCCCGGGCCTTGGAGTACAGCAGCGCCGCCGCTCCCAGGTACAGAAGGCCGCCGATGGCGCCCATAAGATTGATGACGGCGTTTCCCTTGCTCCGAAGAGGCTTGGGGGTTACGTCCGGCATCAGAGCCACCGCCGGAGAGCGGTAGGTACCCATGGCGATGAGCAGCAGCCCCAGCACCACAATAAAGGCAATCTGATAGCCGGGGGTAGGCTGGGCATAGTAGTGGTTAGCCAGCCAGGGGAGCAGATTCATGAGAATACAGGCCCCCGCAGTGCCCAGCAGGATGAAGGGCATCCGCTTACCCAGCCGGGTGTTCACCCGGTCGCTGAAGCTGCCGAAAAGAGGCAGAAGAAACAGCGCCAGCACATTGTCCGCCGCCATAATGGCGCCGGACCAGGTCTCATCCAGCCGGAAGTGGTTGGTGAGAATCAGAGGAACCAGGCTGTCGTACATTTGCCAGAAAGCGCAGATGGACAAAAAGGCCAATCCCACCAGAACGGTGGTTTTTTTGTTTAACTTCATGGAGCCACCCCTTGCGTTTTTTATTCAAATTGTCAAAATAGTCTAACCGCTGACATTATACATCATATTCACCCAAAAATCCACCCCCTACTTTCATGCCGTATGTTACCATTTTGAGAAAAAATCCCGGTTTGTCCGTGAGTTGTGGAAGAATGTTTGTGTTGCATTTTCTGTGGGATTTGTTATAATATCTTTTAATGTAAGATGGAGGTGGTCTGGATTGCGCAATACCACGCTGTGCTATGTGCTCCAGGGTGACCGGGTGCTGATGCTCCACCGCACCAAAAAGGAGAAGGACATCAACAAGGACAAGTGGATTGGAATTGGGGGAAAATTCCTGAACCGGGAATCTCCTGACGAGTGCCTTCTCCGGGAGGCCTGGGAGGAAACCGGCCTGACCCTCACCCGTTGGCAGTGCCGGGGTGTGGTGACTTTTTTGTCGGATGTGGAGGACGAGTATATGTATTTGTTCACCGCCGACGGCTTTGAAGGAGACCTGAAGGAATGCGACGAAGGGGATTTGCAGTGGGTGAGCCGGGAATTTCTGAATACCCTCCCCAAATGGGAAGGAGACGAGATTTTCCTGAAGCTTTTATGGGAAAATGCACCGTTCTTTCTGCTGAAGCTCCGGTATGAGGGGGACAAGCTCCTGGAAGCTGTTTTGAACGGCAAGCGTATCCGATAATATTTGTAAGAGAGATAAGGAGGATTTATGATATTCGGCAAGCACATTAACCGCTACTACCTGCGGTATCTGCCCATGCTTCTTATGGGCATTGCCGCACTTCTGGCGGTGGACTATTTTCAGCTGATTATCCCCAGCCTGTACCAGATGGTCATTAACGGCATGAACACAGGACAGGTGATGGTCAACGGGGCTGCGGTTCCCTTTGACATGGATTTTCTCATGAATCAGATTTGTATGCCCATGGTGCGGGTAGTGCTCATTATGGTAGTTGGCCGGTTTGCCTGGCGTATCTGCTTTTTCGGCGCCGGTGTCCGGGCAGAGGAAGATCTGCGGAACCGGATGTTCAGCCACTGCCGGAGCCTGGGCCGCAGCTTCTACAACCAGAACAATGTGGGAAACCTTATGAGCCTGTTCACCAACGACCTGGAAACCTTCCAGGAGAGCTACGGCTGGGGCATTATGATGTTCTGCGACGCTCTGTTCCTGTTCATCATGGCGGTATACAAGATGTGGAGGATGAACGCCCTGCTTACCGGGCTGTCCCTCATTCCCATGGCGCTGCTGCTGTTCTGCTCTGTGGTGGTGGGACGGGCCATGGAGCGGAAGTGGGACTACCGGCAGAAAACCTTTTCTGACCTTTCCGACTTCTCCCAGGAGAGCTTCTCCGGCATTTCCGTGGTGAAGGCCTTCGTGAAGGAGGCTGTAGAGCTGATGAACTTCAAAAAGCTCAGCCAGGAAAACGAGCGGGCCAATGTGGACTTCACCCGGGCCTCCGTGCTGCTGCGGATTCTCGTTACCCTGTTTGTGGAGAGCGTCATCTGCGTGATTCTGGGCTACGGCGGCTACCTGGTGTACAGAGGGGTATTCAACGCCGGACAGCTGGTGGAGTTTATCGGCTATTTCAACGCCATCGTCTGGCCCATTATGGCGGTATCCGAGCTCATCGACCTGACCAGCCGGGGCAAGGCCTCCTTAAAGCGTATCAGCGAGCTGCTGGACGCCCAGCCGGACATGGTAGACCGTCCCGATGTGGTAAGCATGAAGAACATCCGGGGTGACATTGAATTTAAGAATCTTACCTTCCGGTATCCGGACGGGGAGTTTGACTCCCTGGAAAATGTGTCCTTTGCCATCAAGGCCGGGGAAAACATCGGTCTGGTGGGCAAAACCGGCTCCGGCAAGACCACCATTGCAGACCTTCTGGTGCGTACATACAATGTGCCCGACGGCACGGTGTTTATTGACGGGCGGGATGTGAACACCATCCCCATCAAGGACGTGCGGGCAGGCTGCGCCTACGTGCCCCAGGAGAATTTCCTGTTCTCCGACACCATTACCAACAACATCGGCTTCGGCGTGGACGAAAAGTCCATGGCCGCCATTACCAAAGCCGCCGCCCTGGCTTCCGTGGACGCCAACATCCGGGATTTCTCCCTGGGCTACAACACGGTGCTGGGTGAGCGGGGCGTTACCGTCTCCGGCGGTCAGAAGCAGCGGATTTCCATTGCCCGGGCCCTGATGATGGATGCTCCCATCCTGATTCTGGACGATTCCGTGTCGGCGGTGGACACCAGGACGGAAAAAACCATTCTGGACAACCTCCGCTCCACCCGGCAGGGCAAAACCACCTTGCTCATTGCCCACCGGATTTCCACCATCGAGCGGATGGACCGGATTCTTTTCATCGACCAGGGCCGGGTGGTGGCCTTCGGCAAGCACGAGGATTTGTATGAGACCTGCCCGGACTACCGGAAGATGGTAGACCTGCAGCGGCTGGAAGAGGAAGGAGGGG
Organism: Candidatus Faecousia excrementipullorum; assembly: GCA_018712825.1. Classification (GTDB taxonomy): domain Bacteria; phylum Bacillota; class Clostridia; order Oscillospirales; family Oscillospiraceae; genus Faecousia; species Faecousia excrementipullorum. The sequence goes on from DVGG01000035.1 coordinate 39,572, forward strand.
AACACAACAATGGCTGAGTATTTACCCATTCTCATTGTGGCCGGGGTCATGCTGGTGTTTGCCGTGGCCTTCGTCATTGCCGCCGTCCTTATGGGAAAGGAAAAGGCCGCCAAGCAGGAGCGGTTCATGAAGGATTCTGAGCTGATTCGCCGCCTGCTGCCCTTTGCCAAGCCCTACTGGAAGTCCTTTTTGCTGGCATTTGTCATTACCATGGTATCCCTTACCTATGACCTTCTGTCCCCTTACATGATCGGAAGCATTGAGGAGCTGGTGAAGGAGGCAGGCTTTACCATGTCGTCCCTGATCAGCCGGGTGGTGGTGTATGCAGGAATTCTGATTATCGCCATGATCTGCACCTATTTCCAGTCCATCATCCTGCAAAAGACCGGTCAGAAGATTCTCTCCGGCCTCCGGCTGAGCGTATTTTCCCACATTGAGCAGCTGTCCCACAATCAGCTGAACCAGATTCCCACCGGCAAGCTGGTGACCCGTGTCACCAACGACACCAACGCCATCTCCATGATGTTTACCAACGTGCTGGTAAACATGACCAAGCAGGTGCTGGTGCTGGTAGGCGTTCTGGTGGCCATGTTCCTGCTGAACCCCGGCCTTACCCTGGTGATGCTGATTTTCGTACCCTTTGTTCTTCTGTATACGGTGCTGTTCCGCCGCTTCTCCCGCCGGGCCCACCGGAAGGTGACGGACGCCCGTACCAATATCAATACCTTTTTGTCCGAGAACCTCTCCGGCATGAAAATCACCCAGATTTTCAACCGGGAGGAGGAGAAAATGCAGGTATTTTTGGAGAAAAGCCGCACCTTTGCCAAAACCAAGCATGAGCGGATTTTCGTATTCGGCATCTTCCGCCCCCTGGTGTATATGACCTATATCTCCACGGTGATGGCCCTTTTCTACTTCAGCGGCAGAAGCTACATAGAAGGCTCCGCCCTTTTGGGGCAGGTGGTCACCAGCGGCCTGGTGGTAAGCTTCTATATGTACGCCTCCAAGTTCTTTAATCCCATTCAGACCATGGCGGAGCAGTTTGATATTCTGCAGTCCGCCTTCGCCTCTGCGGAAAAGATCTTCACCGTCATGGACATGGTGCCGGAGGTGGTGGACGACGAGGGTGCCCAGCCTCTGGAGGAAATCCGGGGTGAAATCGAATTCAAGGATGTGTGGTTCTCCTACATCCCGGGAGAGTGGGTGCTCAAAGGTGTGTCCTTCCATGTAAAGCCCCAGGAGACGGTGGCCTTCGTAGGCTCCACCGGCTCAGGTAAAACCACCATTTTGTCCCTCATCTGCCGGAACTACGACATCCAGAAGGGCCAGATTCTCATTGACGGCCGGGACATCCGCACCATCTCCATCGCCTCCTTGCGGCGGCACTTTGGTCAGATGCTTCAGGATGTGTTTTTGTTCTCCGGCACCATCCGCAGCAACATCCTTCTGAACCTCCCGGGCGTCTCCGACGAAGAGGTGATGAAGGTCTGCCGGTATGTAAACGCCGACGGCTTCATAAACCGCATGGACAAGGGACTGGATGAGGAAGTGCGGGAGAACGGCAACAACTTCTCCGCCGGTCAGCGGCAGCTTCTCAGCTTTGCCCGGACCATCATCCACAAGCCCTCTGTCATGATTCTGGACGAGGCCACCGCCAACATCGACACGGAAACGGAAGTGCTGATTCAGGACTCTCTGGAGAAGATGCGAAACATCGGCACCATGCTCATTGTTGCCCACCGCCTTTCCACCATCCAGCATGCGGACAACATCATCCTTCTGTCCCACGGTCAGATTCTGGAGCAGGGCAACCACCAGGAGCTGCTGGCGAAAAAGGGCCGGTACTACCAGCTCTACACCCTCCAGTACCACAAGAATCAGCTCAGCTCCTGAGAAAAAGTTTTCCACAGGCGGGCAAATGCCCTTGGGGAAAAAATGGAAAAACAGGCTTTTCCACTTCCTCCACAGGAAATTCCACAGGAGTTATCCACACTATCCACAGGTTTTTCCACAGGCTAATCCCACCTCATCCCCTGAAAACCCCGGGTTTTCAGGGGATTTTCCTTTTTTATCCACAGTTTCCACATAAGCTGTGGATAAAAAGTCTGTGCATAAAGGAACTGCCCCGCCAGGGATTCTGGCGGGGCAGTGTTAAAATTCCAAGGTCAAACCTTTTGCAGCACCACCGCTGTGCGGCAGGGCAGGTAGATTTGCAGCACCGGGGTGCCGTCGGCTCTTGTGTGGGTCTCGTAATCCTGGTGGTACACCCGGCCGTGACCGCCGTAGTCAAAGTCATCGGAGGTGAAGCAAACCCGGTAGGTGCCGGCCTCCGGCATGGGGATCTCCAGGCCGTCCTGGCTCCAGGTGGGGTGGAAGTTGAAGAGGAACACCCCTTCTCCCTTCCGGAAGGCCATAATCTTCTGGTCGTTGGAGATATAGAGCTGCCGGTCGGTTTTCCCCAGCACCCGCAGGCGCTTACTCAGGGCAATCATATCCTTGTCAAAGCGGTTAAGATACTGGTATTTCAGGTTCTTGTCGTCTGCCAGGTGCCACTGACGGCGGCAGTAGTGGTAGCTCCAGCCGTTGCCCTCCCGGGGGAAGTCAATCCACTCGGGATGGCCGAACTCGTTACCCATGAAGTTCAGGTACCCCTCGCCACCCAGGGACAAGGTCACCAGGCGGATCATCTTGTGCAGGGCCATTGCCCGGTCAATAATAGGGCTGTCGTTGTCCCGATTCATGGACCAGTACATCTCCGAATCGCACATGCGGAACATGATGGTCTTGTCTCCCACCAGCGCCTGGTCATGGGACTCGCAGTAACCGATGACCGGCTCTTTGGGTCTGCGGGTGGACAGCTCGTAGTAGATATAGTCCATGTTCCAGTTGTCGTCGGAGACCTCTTTGAGAAGCTTGATCCACATATCCGGCTCGCCCATGGCCAGCCGATAGGTAAAGCCCACGCCTCCGTCCTTCACCGGCAAAGCCAGGCCGGGCAGGGCAGAGGTATCCTCCGCAATGGTGATGGCTTTGGGGTTGCCCTGGCGCACCATCAGGTTTGCCAGCTGGAGGTAGGTCACCGCCTCTACGTCCGTATTCATGGAGAAGTACTGGTCGTACCCCATGAAGGCGGTGCCCAGGCCGTGGTCGTGGTAGAGCATGGAGGTGACACCGTCAAACCGGAAGCCGTCAAAGTGGAACTGGGTCATCCAGTATTTGAGGTTGGACAGCAGGAAGTGGATGACCTCGTTTTTGTCGTAGTTGAAGCACTTGGTATTCCAGGCGGGGTGCTCACCCTGACCGCCTGCGTGGAAGAACTGGTAGTCGGTGCCGTCAAACTGGTTGATGCCCTCCCGGGTGTTCTTGCAGGCGTGGGAGTGAACCACATCCAGAAGCACGGCAATGCCCAGCTTATGGGCCCGGTCAATGAGGGCCTTCAGCTCCTCCGGGGTACCGAACCGGGAGGAGGGGGCAAAGAAGTTGGTCACCTGATAGCCAAAGGAGGCATAGTAGGGGTGCTCCATAATGGCCATAATCTGAATGGCGGTGTAGCCCAGCTTTTTGATGCGGGGCAGGGTGTTTTCCATGAACTCCCGGTAGGAGCCCACCTTTCCCTCCTCCTGGGCCATGCCGATGTGACACTCGTAGATATAGAGCTTGCTCTTGGGCTTGAAGCCTTCATCCGTCCATGGATATGCTTCGGCGGTGTGAATCACGGCGTTCCACTCCACCGAGTCCTTCTCCTGCACCACGTAGTTGGCATACAGGGGAATCCGCTCCAGCTCCTGCCCTTCGTGGACTACCACCGTCAGCACCTTCATACCGTTTTGCAGGGTGTCCTTGCCGGGGATGAACAGGGAGAACACCCCGTTTTCCAGCTTCTCCATGGGGTAGGCATGGCGGTCCCAGCCGCAGAAGTCACCGGTGAGGTACATGGCCTCCGCACCCGGCGCCCACTCCCGGTAATACCATCCGTCGGGGGTTTGGTGCAGGCCAAAATATTCATAGCCGTTGGCAAAGTCCCACAGGCTCTGTCCCTGGGGAAGCAGCTCCTGAAGCTTGTTCTTCAGCCGCTCCGCCCGCAAGTCAAAATCCTTCTCATAGGGCTTCAGGTAGGGGTCATACTGGAGTATTTTATGCTTCATATGTACCAAGACCTTTCTAATGTATTGGTGGTTTCCTTGTCTTTAGTTTACTCTTATCCCGTGTCGGTGTCAAGGGAAAGGGGAAAGTTCCCGGTATAATCTTGTCCCGGGGGACATAGTCTGCAATAGGATTCAAGGAGGGGATAACCATGAAAAAATGGATATGCGTGGGGCTGATTTTATCCATGCTGGTGCTGCCGGTACAGGCCCAGCCGGAAGGCCTGTCCGTAGCGGGAAAAAGCGCCCTTTTGATGGACGCTGCCACGGGGACAGTGCTGTTTGAAAGCAACTCCCACGAAAAGCTGGCTCCTGCCAGCGTCACCAAGGTGATGACCTTGCTTCTCATCATGGAGGCCATTGACTCGGGGAAAATCGGCTGGAAGGACACGGTCACCGCTTCTGCGGAGGCCGCCGCCAAGGGAGGCAGTCAGATTTTCCTGAAGGAAGGGGAGACCATGTCGGTGGAGGACATGGTAAAATCCATCGCCGTATCCTCTGCCAACGACTGCGCCTGCGCCATGGCAGAGCATATTGCCGGCAGTGAAGCCGCCTTTGTGGATTTAATGAACCAGAAGGCCAAGGAGCTGGGGATGAACGACACCAACTTTGTCAACTGCACCGGCCTTGACGACGAGCCGGAGGCGGAAAACCACAAAACCTCTGCCTATGACATTGCCCTTATGTCCCGGGAGCTGATTGTAAAGCACCCGGACATTGAGAAGTACACCACCATCTGGATGGACACGGTGCGAAACGGCACCTTCGGCCTTTCCAACACCAACAAGCTGATTCGGTTCTACTCCGGCGCCACGGGCCTGAAAACCGGCTATACCTCCGGGGCAGGGTACTGCCTGTCGGCCACCGCCAAGCGGGACGGGATGGAGCTGATTGCGGTGGTAATGGGCTGTGAAACCTCCAAGGAGCGGCTGGCAGCCTGCAAGACCCTGCTGGACTTTGGCTTTGCCAACTACGCCCTGGTAACCCCGGAGCTTTCCGGCTCCAATCCGGTACCGGTGAAGCTGGGGACTGAGAACCAGGTGAACGCCGTTCCCGGGGAAAATCCCCAGCTGCTTATCAGCAAGGGGCAAAAGGACATGGTAACCACCCACATTACCCTGGAGGAGGGGGTCACCGCCCCGGTGAGCCGGGGGCAGCGGCTGGGCACTCTGGAAATCAAGGCCGGAGACCAGATTCTTGCCCAGGTGAGCATGGTGGCAGAGGCCCCGGTAGAGCGGCTGACTCTGGGGCAGCTGTTTGTGCAGATGCTGCGGCAGCTCTCCGGCAGCCCCGCCTGATATTTTTCCCGCCCGGTACGGCTAACCGGGCGGGAAAACCTGTAAAAATCCAGATTTTTCCCGGAAAAGTCCTTGACAATTAGCCCTGGCACCTATATAATAAACTGGTCTGCATATGCAGACAAATCCTTGCTCCCGGGGAGCCCGGGGGCCAAAAGTCCAAAAGGAGGTGCAAACAACATGGCTAAGATTACCGGTAAGTACGAGGTGCTCTACATCATCGACCCCGCTCAGGGCGAGGAGGGCATCGCCGCACTTGTGGAAAAGTTCAAGGCAATGGTGGAAGCGGAGGGTACCCTGTCCAATGTGGACGAGTGGGGCAAGCGCCGTCTGGCATACCCCATCAACGACCTGACCGAAGGCTACTATGTACTGATGAACTTCGAGTCCCAGCCCAACTTCCCTGCTGAGCTGGAGCGTGTGATGAAGATCACCGAAGGCGTACTGCGTTGCCTGACCACCGTAGTGGCTGAGTAAGGAGGCATTTCCATGCTTAACCACATCGTCATTATGGGTCGTTTGACCCGTGACCCCGAGCTGCGCCGTACCGGCAGCGGAATCGCGGTAACATCCTTTACACTGGCTGTTGACCGGGATTACAACTCCAAGGAGAGCGGCGAACGGGAGACCGATTTCATCGACTGTGTTGCCTGGCGGTCTACGGGAGAGTTTGTCTCCAAGTACTTTGCCAAGGGCCGCATGGCGGTGGTATCCGGCCGGCTGCAAATCCGCAGCTGGACGGACAAGGACGGCAATAAGCGCCGCTCCGCCGAGGTTGTGGCAGACAATGTCTACTTCGGCGAAAGCAAGCGGGATGAGAGCAGCGCCCCCTACGGCGGCAACGCCTACGGCAGCGCAAGCGGCATTACGCCCCCTCCCGCCCCCGGCTATGGCGGATACAGCGCCCCGGCGCCCACCTATTCCGCTCCCAGCCAGAGTGCGTCGGATTTTGCCATGCTGGACGACAACGACGCCCAGCTGCCGTTCTGATTTTTCTGAACTTTTCACAAATGCTTACAAAGGAGGTTATTTCCATGGCTAACGAACAGCGTGTCCGTCCCCGTAAGCGCAAGAAGGTTTGCGCTTTCTGCGTGGACAAGGTGACCAGCGTTGATTACAAGGATACTGCAAAGCTCCGCCGCTACCTGTCCGAGCGTGGCAAGATTCTGCCCCGCCGTACCACCGGTACCTGCGCAGCTCACCAGCGTGACCTGACCACCGCCATCAAGCGGGCCCGTCAGATTGCTCTGCTGCCCTACGTTGCAGACTGATCATGGCTCAAAAACCCCCGGACTTTCGTCCGGGGGTTTTTTGCATTTTTTCAGTTCTGGTAGCGCAGCACCGCAGCGCCGGGGGCTACGATGGACAGGTAGTTCACCTGATACAGCACCTGGGCTGCCTGACCCCTGGTCAGAGCCTCACCGGGGGTAAGGGAGATGTCATACTGGGCCATGGTGTAAACGTCCGCGGCGGCCCACTCCTCCAGCTCCAGGGGATTCTGCACGGCAGTCTCCAGGGCCTGCTGGGGCACCGCCAGGTCCAGGGCGTTTTGCAGCATCACGGCCACTTCCTCCCCGGCAATGGGCTGGGACAGGGTTTCCGCCGTCAGCTCCGGCAGGTCGGCTGTGAGCCCGGAGCGCATAGCCGCATTCAGGTAGGGCCGAAGCCACTGGGGCATGTCCTCAGAGATATTTGCAGATTCCCCTGCATCCATGGAGATGTCCAGAAGCTTTACCAGCATGGCCACAAACTCCCCCCGGCTGACGGTCTTATCCGGGAAGAAGCAGTCCTCTCCACCCAGGGTTTCCCCTACAAAAATCCCCTGGTTTTTCAGCCACTCCGCAGAGAAGCGGCAATCCTCACCCACGGTATCGGTGTACTGACCGGCCTGGGGCTTGAGAATCTGAATGGTGACGGTAGCCTCCCGGGACACATTCCCGGCAGGGTCGGTAGCGGTGTAGGTGAAGGAGTCCACCCCCACCTTATTGTTCTTGGGGGTGTAGGTGAAGCTGCCGTCCTCCTTCAGCTCCAGGGTGCCCCGCTTGGGCTGGCGAAGAATGGAGTAGGTGAGCGCCTTCCCCTCCGGGTCAGAGGCCTTCAGCTTCCCCTGGTTGGGAAGATTCTTATAGGTCTCCATAACGGAGTCCTCCGCAACGGGAGCCAAATCTTCCTTTCCCCATACGCTGATGTGCATGGTGGCAGCGGCCTCCACCCGGTTTTCGTAGATGGGCAGGAAGGTGACCTCCGCCTGCACGTCATTTTCCGTAGGCAGGGGCACAAAGGTCATCTGATTGATTTGCTGGGTGGAGAGAATATCCCCCTCCTGCAGCACCCGGCTTCCCAGCATCATGGTGCCGGTCTGGGGATTGGGCAGACCGGTAATGCAAATACCCATCAGGGTATCTTCCTCCTCCTGGGAGGAAAAATCCCCGCTGGAGAAGGTATAGACAGCATCGCTGTCCACCTCCGCAGCCAGAACCGGAGACACCAGCAGCACCAGCGCCAACGCCAGGCAAAGATAACGAACACGGAACATAATACAACCTCCTATATTTGGTGTTCTTGGATATTGTTTACCCAAAAGCCAGAAATATACCAGGCGGCGAGTCGCCGCTGACATTTTCGCACGGTGGCTTTCTGCTGCTCGTTACTTCCCTGACCCGCCCGGTATCGGCGGCCTGCCAAAGCCCCCCTTGACAAAGGGGGGTGCCTCGGCTCCGCCGAGGCGGGGGGATAAGAGGCTTCCAGGTTTCCACATGGGTTTGTACTTTCAGAAAGTGCCTGCTGTGAATCCCTCAGTCACGGCTACGCCGTGCCAGCTCCCACAGGCCGGGAGCCTTTGCGGCCAGTGGCCGCAGAAATTGTCCGCGGCGACTCGCCGCCCGCCCGTAAAATTTGGGTTGTGTTTTTGTGTTTTCTGTGGTACAATTTAGGGTGAGATAATATTCCCCAAATGGGATTTTTTCCCGGGGTTTTTTGGGGATTTTTAGAGAAAGGAGCCCCCTTATGTACTCATCTGCCTATGTGTGGGCCAAAGTTTTGCAGTATATGGAGGAGCGTCTGGATGCGGTCACGGTGTCTGCCTGGTTTGACGATGCGGAAGTGGTGGAGCTGAACGAGGAACACCTGATTTTGTACTCCTCTTCCGACTTCCGCCGGGAGACTATCCGCCGCCGCTGCACCGAATATATCCACGATGCCCTGCGGGAAATTTTCAATTCCGATGCCAAGCTTTTGGTGTTCGGAGATGAGGAGCTGAACGCTTACCGGGCCAAAGGAAAGCGGAAAACCTCCATGGACTTTAACCCCCAGTTTACCTTTGAAAGCTTCGTGGTAGGCCCCTCCAACCGGTTCGCCCACGGCGCCGCCATCGCCGTATCCAACAATCCCGGCCAGGTGTATAACCCCCTGTTCATCTACGGCCCTGCGGGTGTGGGCAAGACCCACCTGCTGTACGCCATCGCCAACGGCATCCGGAAAACCTCCCCCGACGCCAACATCGTCTATATCAAGGGCGACCAGTTCACCAACGAGCTGATCTCCGCTCTGCAAAGCGGCAAGAACATCGAGTTCCGGAACAAATACCGGGAGGCCGACCTGTTCCTGATCGATGATATCCAGTTCATCGCCGGTAAGGAGTCTACCCAGGAGGAGTTCTTCCATACCTTCAATAAGCTCTACGAGGAGCATAAGCAGATCGTCATGACCTCCGACCGGAAGCCCAACGATATGCTCACCCTGGAGGACCGGCTGAAAACCCGGTTTGAGTGGGGCCTGATTGCGGACGTCCAGCCCCCGGACTACGAAACCCGGATGGCCATTATCCGAAACAAAGCCACTTCTCTGGGCCTGGACCTGAGCTACGACATCTGCGACTATATCGCCAACAATGTCACCAGCAACGTGCGGCAGATTGAGGGTACGGTGAAGAAGATCCGGGCCTATGTGGACTTAAACGGCATGACTCTGGATCTTCCCAACGTATCCCGGGCCATTGACGATATGTTCAAGCGGGAGGGCAACGCCCTGCCCACCCCCAGCCTGATTATCAGCCAGGTGTGCAAGTTCTACTCCATGGACGAGTCGGTGATTCGGGGTACCCTGAAAAACAAGGGCACCACAGAAGCCCGGCAGATTGCCATTTACCTCACCCGGAAGCTCACCAATCTGAGCCTGCCGGACATCGGCAAGGAATTTGGCCGGGACCACTCCACGGTGCTCTACGCCATCCGCAAGGTGGAAGTGGCCCTCAAGGGCGGCAACGAAACCATGCAGAACAACATTCGGGACATCACCGCCAATATCAACGCCTCTTTGTAAGTCGTACCCGGTACGAAATCGACAGCGGCGGTACACCGCCGGGAACTGCCTGCAAGCTGTAAATTGACGGCTTGTACTTCGACAACGAGATGATAAGGGTGCGTAAAAGGGAAAAGCCAAAGGCTCCCTTGCCAAAGGGAGCTGGCAAAAATCTTTGATTTTTGACTGAGGGATTCACAGCAGGCACTTCCCCAAAAGCACAAACCTATGTGAAAAGGCAGAAGCCTATAGCTCCCTCCGGGAGGGAGCTGTCACCGCAGGTGACTGAGGGAGCCAGCGGGCGGGAAACCGACGGTTTGCTTTCGGGTTGGTACTTGATAGAGGTTATCGATACCCCAACTTCCACCGCAGTAACGATACCGGGCGGGTCAGGGAAGTAACGAGAAGCAGAAAGCAATCGTGCGAAATAGTCAGCGGCGACTCGCCGCCGATACCGGGCTTTGGAGGGGCAGTAACGATTTGCTGAAGATTACCGTGCGAAATCGTCCGCGGCGACTCGCCGCGTATCCACAGGGGCTGTGGAATGTGGATGGATGGGCTGTGGAAAAAAATCTTTCCACAAGGTTCTCCAATTCCCTGTGGAAAAGTTCTTCTTTCTACACATTCTCCTGTGGATAAATTTCCCTTGCCTCTCTAAGACAAAACCCAGTTTTCCACATAAATTTCCCCTACTACTATTACTACTACCTAAAATATTTACTTTTATATTTATTATTCATTATTTTACAGAAATGAGGTCGTACCATGCGCTTTACCTGTGAAAAAAACACTCTCCTTACCGGCCTGAACATCACCGGCAGAACCGTGGCCCAAAAAAGCGCCATCTCCGCCATTGAGGGCATCCTCTGCAAAGCCGGAGACGGACTGAGCCTCACCGGCTACAACATGGAAACCGCTATCACCTACCTGATCGAGGCGGAAGTTTCCGACATGGGCCAGTGTGTCCTGCCGGCCAGACTCTTTGGTGACATTATCCGCCGCCTGCCGGAAGGCCCGGTCACAGTGGTGGTGGACGACAACTATAAAGTATCCATCCGGGCAGGCTATGCCTCCTTCACCATCTCCGCCGAATCCGCCGACGAATACCCCAATCTTCCGGACGTGGGTAACGGACGGAGCATCCGCATCCCCCAGACAGCTATGAAGGAGCTGATCTCCGGCACCATCTTTGCCGTCTCCGAGAATCAGGGCCGCCCCATCCATACCGGCGTAAAATTTGAAGTGGAAGAAGACCGGGTCTCCGCCATTGCCGTGGACGGCTTCCGGCTTGCCCGGCGCACCTACCACACCCAGGAGCCTACGGGACGGCAGCTTTCCTTTGTTGTCCCGGCACCGGGCCTGAAAGAGCTGGAAAAAATCCTCTCCGACGGAGATAACCAGGTAGCCTTCACCCTGGGTACCCGGCACATCCTGTTCCAGGTGGGACAGGCCACCCTCATCTGCCGCCTGCTGGAAGGTGAGTTCCTGGACTGGCGGAAGGTGGTTCCCACCAACTGCCCCATCCGGCTTTGCGCCCACGTGTCTGACCTGGCCTCCTCCATTGAGCGGGTGGGCCTGATCGTCTCCGAAAAATACAAGAGCCCGGTGCGGTGCATCTTCGGCAACCAGCAGGTGCTGCTGCGGACCAATACCACCATCGGCGCCGCCGAGGACCAGTGCTCTCTGGCCGGCGACGGCAAGGAGCTGGAAATCGGCTTCAATGTCCGCTACCTGGCAGACGCCCTTCGGGCCATCCCCAGCGAGGAGGTCATCCTGGAGCTGACCAACGGCCTGAGCCCCATTGTCATGACCCCGGCAGACGAGAAGCTGGACTTCTCCTATATGGTCCTGCCGGTAAGAATCAAATCCAACTGACGAGGTTTTGCCATGAAAGTCACCGTAACCAAAAAGCAGGGAAGCAGCCCCCTGCCCATTACCACAGAATTTATCAAGCTGGAAGCTGCCATGAAGCTGGCCCAGGCCGTCACCGGTGGCATGGCCAAGACCGTCATTCAGGAAGGCCAGGTGGAGGTAAACGGAGAAACCTGCACCATGCGGGGAAAGAAGCTCTACCCCGGTGACAGCTTCACCTTCCAGGGTGAGATTTTTACCATTGTAAGCCATGGAGCTTAAGAATCTCACCCTTCATAACTACCGCAACTACCGGGACTGCTGCTTCACCTTCAATCCGGGGGTGAACCTGATTGTGGGGGACAACGCCCAGGGAAAAACCAACCTTCTGGAGGCCATCGGCTACCTGGGCACGGGAAAGAGCTTCCGCACCTCCAAAAATCAGGAGCTGATGGGCTTCGACCCGGATTTTACGGAAATTTCCGGCTCCCTTTTCTCCCAGGAGCGGGAGCAGTCCCTCAGATGGGTGCTGTTTTCCGGCAAACCCCGGCAGCTGTACCACAACGGCATCAAAAAGAAAACCCTCTCCCAAATCTCGGGGGTGTTTCAGACGGTGCTGTTCTGCCCGGAGGATCTGATGGTGCTCAAAAGCGGCTCCGCCAGCCGCCGCAGGCTGGGGGACAACGCCCTTTGCCAGCTGCGGCCCAACTATGAGGCGGCCCTGACCCAGTACGGCAAGATTTTAGAGCAGAAAAACCGGATTCTCAAAGACCGGGAGGAAAATCCCGCCCTTCTGGAGATTCTGCCGGAGTACAATACAAGACTTTGCCAGGTGGGGGCCCTGATCATCTCCTACCGGGCAAGATTTTATGAAGGCCTGGGCAGGGAAGCGGCGGTGTTCCACCGGGAATTTTCCGGGGGCAAGGAGGACTTTGTCCTCACCTACCACACCGTTTCCACCATTACCGACCCCTTTGCTCCCGTGGAGGTTTTGCAGCAGCAGCTCCGGGAGCACCTGGAGAGCCACTACCGGGCAGAGCTGCAAAGCTGCCAGTGCCTGACAGGCCCTCACAAGGATGATTTTGATGTAACCCTTTCCGGTATGTCCCTGAAAGCCTACGGTTCCCAGGGCCAGACCCGTACCGCCGCCATCAGCCTGAAGCTGGCCCAGCGGCAGCTTATGGCCAGCCAGTCCGGGGAAATCCCCGTGCTGCTGCTGGACGATGTGCTGTCCGAGCTGGACCCGGGCCGGCAGGACTTTGTGCTGAACCAGATTCACAAGGGCCAGGTGTTCATCACCTGCTGCGAAAAGGACCGGTTTACCAAGCTGGGCAAGACTATGGAGATTGAGAAGGGGAATCTGCTTCTTTAACAAAGGCTCCCGGCGATTGGGAGCTGGCACTTTCCGAAAATACAAATCTATGTGGAAACCTGCAAGCCTGGAGAATCCCCCCGCCTCGGCGTTGCCGAGGCACCCCCCTTTCGCAAGGGGGGCTTTGGGCTGTGCATTCACTCCTACCCGGTAACGATACCGGGCGGGTCAGGGAAGTAACGAGTAGTAGAAAGCTATCGTGCGAAAATGACAGCGGCGGCACGCCGCAAGGAGGACAACAATGTCTGAGGAAACCAAAGTAAGTCAGGAATATGGGGCAGAGCAGATTCAGGTTCTGGAAGGACTGGAAGCTGTTCGGAAGCGCCCCGGTATGTATATCGGCTCCACCTCCTCGTCGGGCCTGCACCACCTGGTGTACGAAATCGTGGACAACTCCATCGATGAGGCCCTGGCGGGGTACTGTAAGCATATCACCGTCACCATAAACCCGGGCAACTCCATCACCGTCACCGATGACGGCCGTGGTATCCCCGTGGATATCCAGCCCCAGACCGGACGGCCTGCCCTGGAAGTGGTATACACCGTGCTCCATGCCGGCGGTAAGTTCGGCGGCGGCGGCTACAAGGTGTCCGGCGGCCTCCACGGCGTTGGCGCCTCGGTGGTAAACGCCCTGAGCCAGTGGCTCCGGGTGCGGGTGCATAAGAACGGTCAGATTTACGAGATGAAATTCTCTCGGGGAAATATTACCCAGGAAATGACCATCGTGGGCACTACGGAGAAAACCGGTACGGAAGTCACCTTCCAGCCGGACCCGGAAATGTTCGATACTTTGGAATATGACTATGAAATCCTCCATAAGCGGATGCGGGAGGAGGCTTTCCTGAACGCCGGTCTTACCATCACCATCACCGACGACCGGGAAGATACCCCCATCAGCCATACCATGTGCTACGAGGGCGGTATCCGGGAGTTTGCCAGCTGGTGCAACCGGAACAAGACCCCTCTGCACCCGGAAGTCATCTATATGAAGGGCAGCAAGAACGACGCCTCTGCGGAAATTGCCCTGCAATACAACGACGGCTATAACGAGCTGATGCTGTCCTTTGCCAACGACGTCCATACCCCGGAAGGCGGTATGCACGAAACCGGCTTCAAAACCGCCCTGACCCGGGTGGTGAATGCCTACGGCGTGAAAAACGGCATTATCAAGGGAGACGACAAGGTCTCCGGCGAGGACTGCCGGGAGGGCCTTACCGCCATCATCTCCGTAAAGCTCACCGACGCCCAGTTTGAAGGCCAGACCAAGGCCAAGCTGGGAAATGCCTATATCCGTACATTGGTTGACTCCATTGTCAGCGAGCAGCTGGCGGTGTACTTTGAGGAGCACCCCCAGACCGCCAAGCTGATTCTGGACAAGGCCATGACTGCCAACCGGGCCAGAGAGGCTGCCCGCCGGGCAAGAGAATCTATCCGCCGGAAGACTGTGCTGGAATCCGGCCAGATGCCGGACAAGCTCCAGGACTGCAACGAGCGCAACCCCGAGCTGTGCGAAATCTATATCGTGGAGGGTGACTCCGCAGCCGGCTCCGCCATCCAGGGCCGGGACTCCCGGTTCCAGGCAATCCTCGCCATGTGGGGCAAGATGCTCAACGTGGAAAAGGCCCGGGCGGATAAGATTTACAACAACGATAAGCTCTACCCCCTGATTGTAGCCCTGGGTGGCGGCATCGGGGAGGAATTCTCCCTGGAAAAGCTCCGCTACCACAAGGTCATCATCATGGCGGACGCGGACGTGGACGGCGCCCACATCCGTACCCTGCTTCTGACCTTCTTCTTCCGGTATATGCGGCCCATGATTGAGGAGGGGTATGTGTACTCCGCTGTGCCGCCCCTTTATAAGCTCACCCGGGGCAGAACCGTGAAGGTGGCCTACTCCGACCAGGAGCGGGACCAGATTTCCGCCCAGATGCGCCAGGACAACCCCAACGCAAAGATTGACATTTCCCGGTTCAAAGGCTTGGGCGAGATGGACCCCCACGAGCTGTGGGAGACTACCATGGACCCGGAGAAGCGTACCCTGCGGCGGATTACCCTGGACGACGCCGTCCGGGCGGACGAGGTATTCACTGTGCTTATGGGCGAGCAGGTGGAGCCCCGGAAGGAATGGATTGAAAACCACGCCCGTTACGCCATGAACATCGATATTTAAGGAGGTGGGGAATATGGCACACAACCGTAATTACAAACCGGAGGACATCGCCTTCCCCAACCAGGTGATTACCCAATCCCAGCTGGTAGACGAAATGGAGAAGTCCTACATTGAGTACGCCATGAGCGTCATTGTAGGCCGGGCCCTGCCCGATGTGCGGGACGGCCTGAAGCCGGTACACCGCCGGATTCTCTACACCATGTACGAAAGCGGCCTGACCTCCGACAAACCCTTCAAGAAATCCGCTACCTGCGTGGGTGATGTGCTGGGTAAGTACCATCCCCATGGCGACGACTCCGTGTATGACGCCATGGTCCGGCTGGCCCAGAACTTCTCCATGCGCTATATGCTGGTGGATGGCCACGGCAACTTCGGCAGCGTGGACGGCGATCCCCCTGCTGCTTACCGTTACACCGAGGCAAGACTTTCCAAAATCTCCAACCAGATGCTCCGGGACATTGACAAGGACACGGTGGACTGGGACCCCAACTTCGACGAAACCCGGAAAGAGCCCAGAGTCCTGCCCAGCCGGTTTCCCAACCTGCTGGTAAACGGCTCCTCCGGTATCGCCGTGGGTATGGCCACCAACATCCCGCCCCACAACCTGCGGGAGGTCATCAACGCCTGCATCTGCCAGCTGGATGACCCGGATTGCAGCCTGACGGACCTTATGGAGCATATCACCGGCCCGGACTTCCCCACGGGAGGTATTATCATGGGCAGAAGCGGCATCCGTGCCGCCTACGCCACCGGCCGGGGCAAGATGGTGGTCCGGGCCAAGACCAATTTCGAGGAGTTCGGCAAGGACAGAATAAGGATTATTGTTACAGAGCTTCCCTACCAGGTGAACAAGCGGAACCTGATCAAGAACATTGCCGACCAGGTAAAGGACAAGCGGCTGGAAGGCATTTCTGATCTGCGGGACGAGTCCGACCGGAACGGTATGCGGATGGTCATTGAGCTGAAAAAGGATGCCAACCCCCAGGTGGTGCTGAATCACCTGTTTAACCAGACTGCTCTCCAGTCCAGCTTCGGTGTGATTCTTCTGGCCCTGGTGGACAACCAGAAGCAGCCGAAAATCCTCACCTTGAAGCAAATTCTGGAGGAGTACCTGACCTATCAGGAGGAAGTGCTCACCAGAAGAACCCAGTATGACCTGAAAAAGGCAAGAGAGCGGGCACATCTTCTGGAAGGTCTGCTCATTGCCCAGGATAACATCGACGAAGTAATCAGGATTATCCGCTCCTCTTACGATGATGCCAAAGAGAACCTCATGAACCGGTTCTCTCTGGACGAAATCCAGGCTCAGGCCATCCTGGATATGCGTCTGAAAGCCCTCCAGGGTCTGGACCGGGAGAAGCTGGAAGCAGAGTACCAGGAGCTGCAGGATAAGATTGCCTATTATATCTCTTTGTTGGAGGACCCCCAGAAGCTGAAAGGGGTGCTGCGGCAGGAGCTGGAGGAAATCCGGGACAAGTTCGGCGACGACCGGAAAACGGATATCCAGGATATTGAGGACGAGATTGACATTGAGGACCTGATTGAGGAAGAGGACTGCTGCTTCACCTTCTCCAACCAGGGCTATGTGAAGCGGATGCCCGTGGACACCTACCGGACCCAGAGCCGGGGCGGCCGGGGCGTCAATGCCCAGAACCTGAAGGAGGAGGACTATGTAAAGAGCCTGAGCGTAGCCTCCACCCATGACTACCTGCTGTTCTTTACCGACAGCGGCCGGGTTCACCTGCGGAAGGGCTACCAGATTCCCGAAGCAGGCAGAACCGCCAGAGGCACCGCCATTGTGAATATTCTGCCCCTGGAGCAGGGGGAGAGCGTCACCGCTGTGGTGGTAACCCGCCAGTTCCATGAGGATGAGTACCTGATGATGGTCACCCGGAAGGGTACCGTGAAGCGGATTCCCTTCGTGGCCCTCCAGACCCGGCGGAAAACCGGTATCCGAGCCATTACCCTGGAGGAAGGGGACCAGCTTATCAATGTCATCCGCACCAACGGAACCGATAACATCATCCTGGCTACTGCCAACGGCATGGCCATCTGCTTCAGCGAGGAAGATGTGCGTCCCATGGGCAGAGATGCTGCCGGTGTGAAGGGCATTACCCTGGAAGATGGGGACTATGTCATCGGCGCCGAGAAGGCAGAGGAGGGTAAGACCCTGCTCACCGTCACGGAAAAGGGCTACGGCAAGCGTACTGCATTGCCGGAGTACCTGCGCACCGGTGCAGACGGACAGAAATATCCCCAGAGCCGGGGCGGCAAGGGTCTGAAAAACTACAACATTACGGAAAAGACCGGCAAGGTTGCCGGCTGCCGTGTGGTGGACGATACGGATGATATTATGCTCATCGAAAACGGCGGCGTGATCATCCGGGTGCCGGCCTCCGACATCAACGTGTATAAGCGGGATGTGCAGGGCGTGATTGTCATGCGGATTGAAGAGGGCAATCAGCTGGTGGCCATCGAGCGAATCGAAAAGGACGAGGAAGCATCGGAATGAAAACCGTGATTCTCTACACCGACGGGGCCTGCTCCGGCAACCCCGGACCGGGGGGCTGGGGTGCGATTCTGGAATTCAATGGGGTGGAAAAGGAGCTCTCCGGGGGAGAGCACTCCACCACCAACAACCGGATGGAGCTGACTGCTGTCATCCGGGGACTGGAAGCCCTGAAAGAGCCTTGCCATGTGGAGCTGTACTCCGATTCCAAGTATGTGATTGACGGCCTGTCCAAGGGCTGGGCAGAAGGGTGGAAGAAGCGGGGCTGGGTCAAGTCCGACAAAAAGCCTGCCCTGAACCCGGATTTGTGGGAGCGGCTTCTGGAGCTGACCCACATTCACAGCCTCAGCTACCACTGGGTCAAGGGTCACGCAGACAATCCCAAAAACAACCGGTGCGACGCATTGGCGGTTGCCTGGTACAAAAATTACATGGGGTGAGGGTATGTATTTATCCATAGGCAGCGACATGGCGGTGCGGGACACCTCCATCATCGGCATTTTCCACATGGACAACACCACCACCTCCAAGCGCACCCGGGAGTTTTTGAATCAGGCGGAAAAAGAGGGACAGGTCATCCCCTGCGATGACCTGCCCAAGAGCTTTATTTTGACAGCCGAATACGGCTTCCAAAAAGTCTACCTGACCTCCCTTTCCTCCTACACCCTGGAAAAACGGCGGCGAGTCGCCGCAGACGATTTCCCACGGTAGCTTTCTACAAATCGTTCTTTCCCTGACCCGCCCGGTATCGGCGGCTTGTCCGCCGAACTTATTCACTATTCACTCTTCACTATTCACTAAAAACGCCCGGTATCGGCGGCCAATGGCCGCAGACGATTTCGCACGATGGCTTTCTACGAATCGTTCTTTCCCTGACCCGCCCGGTATCGTTACTGCGGTGCATGGTTGGGTATCGATAATCTCTATAAAGTACCACCCCATCGCAAACCGGAACTGCACCCCCCGCTGGCTCCCTCAGTCACAGCTACGCTGTGACAGCTCCCTCCCGGAGGGAGCTATGGGGTGCATACCTTTCCACATCGGACTTTTGCAATATGTAAAGTGCCAACTGTGAATCCCTCAGGCACGCCTCCGGCGTGCCAGCTCCTTTTAACAAGGGAGCCTTTTTGCGCCCGGTATCGCTACTGCAATGAAAAAGGCTCCCGTTTTTGGGAGCCTTTCTTTGGTTTTATCCCTGATTGCCGGAGAGAATCTGTGCCAGCTCGGAATCTGCATCCAGAATCACGGTTTTCTGGTCGCCGGTGAGGGTCTGCTTCAGGGCGTCCAGGGCCAGAATGAACGCATAGAAGTCCTTCTTCTCCGGGGTGTCGTAGGCGGCGGCCAGCATACGCATGTACTCCGCCTCACCCTCGGCCTCCAGCTTGGCGGCCTCTGCCTGGGCGTTGGATACGATGATGTTTACCTGCTTATCCACATCGTTGCGGATGATGTTGGCCTCATAGTTGCCGTCAGCGGTGTACTTTTCCGCCATCTGGTTCCGCTCGGAAATCATCCGGCCGTACACAGCCTCCAGGTTGGACTGGGGCAGGTCAAACTGCTTGATCTTCACATCCTCCACATGGATGCCGTAGGCCTTGGCCACTTCATCCACCTGGGCGGCGATGCCTTCGTAAATCTCATTCCGCTCCGCACCGTCGTTCATATTGATAATGTCCGACTGGGCCAGGGTGCTCATGACGTTTTTCAGCACGTTGTAGGTCATGGCGTTGAGCCGTTCCTCCGCCTTGGCGGTGGTGCCCAGGGCACGGTAGAACTGCTGGGGATCGGAGATGTTCCAAAGCACATAGCAGTCCACCGTCATGGTCTGCTTGTCAGAGGTGAGTACCTCGGAAGGGGGGATGTCATAAAACTGGGTGGCCTGGGAGTAGTACTTCACAGAGTCCACAAAGGGGAGCTTGAAGTGCAGACCCGGGGTATCCACGGTATTGACGATTTCCGAGAAGCGGAAGGTACAGGCTGCGGTGTTCTCTCCCACCACATAGATGCTGGAAAAGCCCACAATCAGCACCAGTACAATCACAACCGCTAAAATAATTTTCTTTGTCATGTTATTCACCCTCCTGATTGGTGACCAGGGATTCCAGAGGCAGGAGCATATCCACGTTCTGGCCGTCGCCTGTGTTGATATACACCTTTACATCGGGAAGAATCTGGGAAATGGCTTCATAGTACATCCGGCTCTTGGTAATCTCCGGGTTGAGGATATACTCGTTATACATGGCCTGGAACATGGCTACCTGCTCCGTGGCCTCGTTGATACGCTTCTGCTTCAGATACTCGGCATTTTGCAGCAGCTGGTCTGCCTGGGCGTTGGCCTCGGGAATCTTGGCATTCTGGTAGGCCTTGGCATCGTTTACCACGGTTTCTGCCTGCTGCTTGGCAGTTTCCACCGCCTTGAAAGCCTCCATAACCTCCTGGGTGGGGGGCTCGGAGTCCTGAATCCGCACATCGATAAGGGTCAGGCCGATGTCATAGTCCTCCAGAATTTCCGTCACCAGCTCCTTTACCTGCATCTGGATGCTCTCCTTGCCGGTGGTCAGGGCATCATCCACGGAGGTGGAGCCCACCACGTTTCGCACCTGGCTCTGGATCAGATTTTTCAGAATCTCCTCCGGATTGTTGGAACTGTAAAGATAAGCCACCGGGTCGGAAATCTTGTATTCCACGAAGAAATCCACATTGATGATGTTGTAGTCTCCCGTAATCATGGTGCTTTCATCGGTGCTGTACTGGGGATCCTGGGAGCTGTAGCCCAGCTCAATCTTCTGATACACATTCACATCCACCGGCTCTACCTGCTGGATTCCGAAGGGGAGCTTGAAGTGCAGGCCCGGGTCTACCACATCCGTCACCTTGCCGAAGGTGGTC
Organism: Candidatus Faecousia excrementipullorum; assembly: GCA_018712825.1. GTDB lineage: Bacteria > Bacillota > Clostridia > Oscillospirales > Oscillospiraceae > Faecousia > Faecousia excrementipullorum. The sequence continues at coordinate 60,102 of DVGG01000035.1, forward strand.
ACCACTGCCTGCTGCTTGTCATCCACTGTGTAGTAGCAGGTAAACACGCCGATTGCCACGAATAGAACCACCGCCAGGACGATTGCGGCGGTTTTGATTTTCTTCCAGGGAATGTTCCGGAAGCTCTTGGGGGAGCCGCCCCCATTGTTGGGTACCCAACGGTAGCTGCCATCGTTGTTGAACATAATGATTTCCTTTCTTGAATGGTTAAATTTCCAGCTGCTGAAGAAGATTTTCCGCCTGTTGCCGGAGCTTGGCGGCGCCCCAGGCGGTAAGCATGATCCTCAGAGCCTTTTTCACCCTGTCTTTTGCCCCGGGAACCGGTTCTGCGTATTGGGCCAGGGAAGATTCCAGTACACTTTCCCAGGTTTCCGGGCCACCAAGGGAGGAGGCCTGGGCCGCCAGGCGGACAAACAGGAAGTAAAGCTGGGAATCGTCAATAATGTCGTCCCCCTCATCGTCCAGCCGTCCGTTCACATAGCCAAGCAGGGCACAAATCCGCTCCATGGGAAGAATCCCCCGAAGCATATGGATACTCATAATCCGGCAAAGCTGCTCCAAAGTGTAGCGCTTATTGATGGGAGGCGGTAAAAACCCCCGCTTCACCCAATTCTGGATGGTATGAGGCTCCAGCCCTGTGACCCCTGCTACCTGGCTCAGTACCATGCCCCCGGGGAGAAACATGGATTGAAACTGCTCCGGTATGTACTGGACCTCCTCCATGGGAATTTCCAATACCGTACCGGGAATTTGCCAGTTCATGGAATCATCTCCTTTCTTAATGGTGACAAGATTGTATCATATGGTCATGTGACTGTCAAGAGGGGTTTTATGACTATTTACAATTCGTTCACAAATCCTTTTATCCGATTATCCGGTAAAGGATGAAAAAATCCAACCAATTTTTTCTTTCCCCTTTACGAACCGGAGATTTTGTTGTAGAATATACCTACCATACAGAAAGAGAGGTGCCGGCAGGTGTATTGCATGAAGTGCGGGAAAGAAACAAAATCCGACCGCTTTTTTTGCCAGGAATGTCTGGATGATATGGAACGATACCCGGTAAAGCCGGATACCCCGGTTTACCTGCCTCCGGTCATCCGGCAGGAGCGGAAAACCCAGCGGTTCACCCCCCCTCCGGCTCCGGAGGAGCAGGTGGCCCAGCTGCGGCGGACAAACCGCCGGCTCCGGGTGTTTCTGCTGCTGGCGGTGCTGATTTTGGGTGTGGTGTGTTACCTGTGGCTCTGGCCCAGGCAGACCCAGGAACCTATGGACAAGGGCCGGAACTACACCGTAGGCACCTCCAATACGGAACCCTGATGTTTCACATGAAACATTCCCATAACCCATCGGGATGAATGTTTCACGTGAAACCCGCAGGAAAAGGCAAACAAGGATGTTTCACGGGAAACATAGGAGTTGGGAATAGAAAGGAGAACCATGGGAAAGATTATTGCCGTGGTCAATCAGAAGGGCGGTGTTGGGAAAACCACCACCGCCGTAAACCTGACTGCCGCTCTGACGGAGGTCGGGCGGCGGGTACTTCTGTGCGACTTTGACCCCCAGGCCAACGCAACCTCCGGTCTGGGACTGAATAAGAAAAATCTCAAATACAGCGTCTATGATGTGATTATCAACCAGATCCCCACGGAGCAGGCTATCCAAAGCACCAAATACGGAGATGTGCTGCCCTCCTCCCCGGATCTGGCAGGCGCAGCGGTGGAGCTGCTGTCCATCCCCAATCCCAACGGTCAGCTGAAAGCTGCCCTGGAACGGGTGCAGGATAAGTATGATTTGATTCTCATTGACTGCCCGCCCTCTCTGGAGCTGCTGACCCTCAACGGACTGATGGCGGCAGAGGGGATTCTGGTGCCGGTGCAGTGCGAGTATTACGCTCTGGAGGGTCTGACAGATTTGATGGCGACCCTGCGGATGGTGAAAAAGCGGCTCAATCCCCGGCTGGAAATCTTCGGGGTGGCCCTGACCATGTTTGACGGCAGAACCAACTTCTCCACCCAGGTGGCCCAGGAGGTGCGGCGGCACTTCCCGGGTAAGGTCTATGCCAATGTGATTCCCCGAAATGTGCGGCTGGCGGAAGCCCCCAGCCACGGCCTGCCGGTGACGGTGTACGACCGGAACAGCAGGGGAGCGGTGGCCTACCGGGCCATGGCAGAAGAGATTATGAAAAAACTATAATTGAGGTGAAACAATGAGTGCCAAAGGCTTAGGCAGAGGACTGGGAGCCCTCATGGGAGACCTGACCGCCGAGGAACCGGCCAGCAAAAGCCCCTATCAGCTCCTGCCCCTGCATAAAGTGGAGCCAAACCCCAACCAGCCCCGGCAGGATTTTGACCCGGAGCAGTTGGAGGCCTTGGCTCGCTCCATTGGGGAGCATGGGGTGGTGCAGCCCCTGACGGTGCGGCCCCTTCCCAACGGCTATTATCAGATCATCGCCGGAGAACGGCGGTGGCGAGCCGCCCGGATGGCGGAGCTGAAGGAAATCCCCGCCGTAATTATGGAGGCGGATGACAAAAAGACCATGGAGCTGGCTTTGATTGAGAACCTGCAGCGGCAGGATCTGAACCCGGTGGAAGAGGCCCTGGGGTATCAAAGCCTGATTTCCGACTACGGCCTGACCCAGGAGGAGGCGGCCAGCCGGGTAGGAAAGTCCCGTCCCGCGGTGACCAACGCCCTGCGGCTGTTACAGCTGACCCCGGAGATTCTGGAAATGGTGCGAAATGGCAGCCTTTCCGCCGGACACGCCCGGGCAGTGCTGTCTCTCAAGTCCCCCCAGAAGCAGCAGCAGGCCGCCCAGAAAATCGTGGCTTTGGGCCTGTCTGTCCGTCAGGCTGAGCTTCTTTGCAAGAATATGGAGCGGGAACCTGCTCCCCAGAAGCCTGTATCCCTGGCTGTTGACTATGTGGCAGAGTGTGAGAAAAACCTCAGCCGCCATCTGGGCCGTGGGGTGAAAATCATCAACGGCAAGCGGAAAGGCCGCTTTGAGCTGGAATTTTACGGCCAGGAGGATTTGCAGAAGCTGCTGGACGCTTTGATGCAGATTGAAAGGTGAGAATATGAGCAAACAACTGTACCGCAGCAGAACCAACCGGAAAATCGCAGGTGTATGCGGAGGCTTGGGAGAATATATGAATCTGGACCCCACCATTATCCGCTTAATTTGGGTTTTGCTAATTTTATGCGCAGGAACCGGCCTGCTGGCTTACCTGATTGCCGCTCTGATTATCCCGGAAAATCCCAACGGATACTAAAAATTTCCATACCAAGGAGAAATGAAGTATGTTAGACATTAAGAAAATCAAGGAGAATCCTCAGGCAGTGAAGGACGGCCTTCATGCCAAGGAGGTGGACTGTGACGCCACCGTGGACAAGATTCTGGTGATGGAGGAGAAAATCCGGAGCCTGAAAACCTCCACCGAGACCCAGACCGCCCAGAAGAACAAGCTGAGCAAGGAAAACGGCAAGCTCTTCGGCCAGAAGAAGGCCGCCGAGAAGCGGGGCGAGGATACCGCAGCCATTCAGGCTCAGATTGATGCCAACTCCGCTGAGAGTGTCCGGCTGGACCAGGCCATCGCTGACGAGGCCGAGGAGCTGAAGACCCTCCAGGGTGAGTTCCGCACCCTGATGCTGAGCCTTCCCAACCTGCCGGACCCGGATCTGAAGCCCGGCGGCAAGGAGAACAACGAACCCCTGCGTTACTTCGGTGAGCCCCACAAGTTTGACTTTATCCCTAAGCACCATGTGGATCTGTGCCTGGATCTGGGCCTCATCGACTATGAGCGGGGTGTAAAGCTGGCTGGTGCCGGCAACTGGATGTATACCGGCATGGGTGCCCGGCTGGAGTGGGCGCTTCTCAACTACTTCATCGACAGCCACCTGGCTGACGGCTATGATTTCATCCTGCCTCCCCATATGCTGGAGTACCAGTGCGGCGAAACCGCCGGTCAGTTCCCCAAGTTCGCCGACGAGGTGTATAAGATTGCCAACCCCACCGACGACCGGGTGCACTACATGCTCCCCACGGCAGAGGCGGCGCTGGCTTCCATTTACCGGGATGAGATTCTCTCCGAGGCGGATTTGCCCAAGAAGTTCTTTGCCTACACCCCCTGCTTCCGCCGGGAGGCCGGTTCCCACCGGGCTGACGAGCGGGGCATGGTTCGCGGCCACCAGTTCAACAAGGTGGAGATGTTCCAGTTCACCCGTCCTGAGGACTCCGACGCAGCATTTGACGAGCTGGTCACCAAGGCGGAGAACCTGGTGAAGGGTCTGGGCTTCCACTTCCGCACCGTGAAGCTGGCTGCAGGTGACTGCTCCGCCTCCATGGCAAGAACCTACGATATCGAGATTCAGATTCCCTCCATGAACGGATATAAGGAAGTGTCCTCCGTGTCCAACGCCCGGGATTATCAGGCCCGTCGGGGCAACATCCGCTTCCGCCGGGAAGCCACCGGCAAGCCGGAGTTCCTCCACACCCTCAACGGCTCCGGCCTGGCTACCTCCCGGATTTTCCCCGCCATGGTGGAGCAGAACCAGAGAGCCGACGGCTCCATCGTAGTTCCCGAGGTCCTGCGCAAGTACCTGGGCGGCCTGGAAATTATTACCAAGAAATAAGCGGCGGCACGTCAAAGGCTCCCTTGCCAAAGGGAGCTGGTACCACAGGCATCTGAGGGATTCACAGAGGAGGCTTTTCCAAAGAAATAAGCCAATGTAGAAACCTGCAAGCCTTTTATCCCCCCGCCTCGGCGGTGCCGAGGCACCCCCCTTTAGCAAGGGGGGCTTTGAGGTGCATATCCACTACCACCGCAGTAACGATACCGGGCGGATCAGGGAAGTAACGAATACAGACCAGCCCGGTGCGCATTGTCCGCGGGCACTGCCCGCAAGGCTCCCTTGTCAAAGGGAGCTGGCACGCCGCAGGCGTGACTGAGGGATTCACAGCAGGCACTTCCAGAGAGAATGGGCCTATGTGGAAACCTGCAAGCCTGTGGAATCCCCCCGGTTTTGCCAGAGGCAAAACCACCCCCCTTTGGCAAGGGGGGCTTTGAGGTGCACACCCACTGCCACCGCAGTAACGATACCGGGCGGGTCAGGGAAGTAACGAATACAGACCAGCCCGGTGCGCATTGTCCGCGGGCACTGCCCGCCGATACCGGGCGGGTCAGGGAAGTAACGAAGAGCAGAAAGCCACCGTGCGAAATTGTCTGCGGCGACCCGCCGCCGGGCACTGCCCGCCGAAATTGACAATATGCCTCAAAAGGTATATAATAAAAAAGATGTAGAACTTTGCACTTAAATTCACTGAAAAGGAAGGATCGGGTAATGTTCAAAATTGTACGCAAGAAGGAGCTGAACAGCTCCGTCACCCTGATGGAAATTGAAGCCCCCTTTGTAGCCAAGAAGGCCAAGGCCGGACAGTTCATCATTTTCCGCATCGACGAAAAGAGCGAGCGTGTCCCCCTGACCATTGCCGGCTATGACCGGGAGAAGGGTACCGTCACCATCATCTTCCAGAAGGTGGGCTTTGCCACCATCTCCCTGGGCAACCTGAATGAAGGCGACTATATCCGGGACTTTGTAGGCCCTCTGGGCAAGCCCACTGCCGTGGAAGGCAAGAAGCGGGTTTGCGTGGTTGGCGGCGGCGTGGGCTGCGCCATTGCCCTGCCCTCTGCCCAGGCTTTCAAGGAAGCCGGCGCAGAAGTGGACGTGATTGTGGGCTTCCGGAACAAGGATATCGTCATCCTGGAGGATGAGTTCAAGGCCTGTGCCGACAACCTGTACCTGATGACCGACGACGGCTCCTACGGCGAGCAGGGCTTCGTCACCGTGAAGCTGCAGCAGCTGCTGGAGGCCGGACGGGAGTATGACGAGGTGCTGGCCATCGGCCCGGTGCCCATGATGAAGTTTGTGTGCAAGACCACCGAGCCCTTCGGCGTTCACACCATGGTGTCCCTGAACCCCATTATGGTGGACGGCACCGGCATGTGCGGCGGCTGCCGTGTTACCGTGGGCGGCGAGACCAAGTTCGCCTGCGTGGACGGCCCCGAGTTCGACGGCCACAAGGTGGACTTTGCAGAGCTGATGAACCGCAACAGCGCGTACCGTGACCGGGAAGCTGAAGTAAGCAAGACCCACACCTGCCGCATGGAAACCATGGGCAAGAAGCTGATTCCGTAAGGAGGTAAGGGAAAATGGCAAACATGACTTTGGTAAAGACCCCCATGCCTGAGCAGGACCCCCAGGTACGGGCTCACAACTTTGAAGAAGTGGCTCTGGGCTACACCCCGGAGATGGCTATGGAAGAGGCAGGCCGCTGCCTCAAGTGCAAGAACCCCAAGTGTGTGGAAGGCTGCCCCGTGAACATCCGGATTCCCGAGTTCATCGGCCTGGTAGCCGAGGGCAAGTTCCAGGAGGCCTATGAGGTTATCACCTCCACCAACTCCCTGCCTGCCCTGTCCGGCCGTGTATGTCCCCAGGAGACCCAGTGCGAGGCCCGGTGTGTCCGGGGCGTGAAGGGCGAGCCGGTGGCCATCGGCCGTCTGGAGCGGTTCGTGGCTGACTGGTACCGGGAGAACGTGAACGCCATGCCTCAGAAGGTGGAGTCCAACGGCAAGAAGGTTGCCGTGGTTGGCTCCGGCCCTGCCGGCCTGACCTGTGCCTCGGACCTTGCCAAGAAGGGCTACGAAGTGACATTGTTTGAGGCTCTTCATACCGCCGGCGGCGTGCTGGTTTACGGCATCCCCGAGTTCCGTCTGCCCAAGAGCATTGTGGCAAACGAGGTGAAGAAGCTGGAGGCCCAGGGCGTTACCGTCATGACCAACATGGTCATCGGCCGGGTGCTGACCATCGACGAGCTGTTTGAGATGGGCTTCAAGGCCGTGTTCGTAGGCTCCGGTGCCGGTCTTCCCATGTTTATGAACATCCCCGGCGAAAGCCTGAAAGGTGTTATGTCCGCCAACGAGTACCTGACCCGTACCAACCTGATGAAGGCCTATGACGCCGATTACGATACCCCCATCATCCAGTCCAAGGCCGTGGCTGTTGTGGGCGGCGGCAACGTGGCTATGGACGGCGCCCGCTGCGCCATGCGTCTGGGTGCTGACCACGTTTACATCGTGTACCGCCGCGGCGAGGCTGAGATGCCTGCCCGTAAGGAAGAGCAGCACCACGCCAAGGAAGAGGGCATCGAGTTCAAGACATTGTGCAATCCTGTGGAGATTCTGGGAGACGAGAACGGCCGTGTCTGCGGCATCAAGTGCATCCGCATGGAGCTGGGTGAGCCGGACGCCTCCGGCCGCCGCCGTCCTGTGGAGATCCCCGGCTCTGAGTTTGTGCTGGATGTGGACACCGTGATCATGGCTCTGGGCACCAGCCCCAACCCCCTGATCCGCTCCACCACCCCCGGTCTGGAGACCAACCGGAAGGGCTGCCTGATTGTGAACGAGGATGAGATGACCACCCGTGAGGGCGTGTTCGCCGGCGGCGATGCCGTTACCGGCGCTGCCACCGTCATCCTGGCTATGGGCGCCGGCAAGAAGGCCGCTGCCTCCATCGATGCTTACCTGAGCAAGTAAATTATTTCCCGGGAAAAAGCACCCCATCTGCCTGACAGTTCACGCCGTCACGGAGATGGGGTGCATTTTTGTTTCCAATCAATTGTTCTCAGACAGATCCTTTGCAACCTGCAAAAGATGCTCGGCCTGGTGGGGCTTCAGCTTGCTGAGGGCTGTAGCCAGCTGGGATGTAATCGTAGGTGCAATGAGCTGGGGAGAGAAAAAGTCCTTGGGCTCAATAGACAAGTATTCGCAAATCAGGAAAAAGCCTGTCATGGAGGGAAGCGCCTTCCGATTTTCAATTTTGTTGATATAGCTTTCACATTGCCCAAGGGATAGACTCATATCTCGGGCTGAAACCCCTTTTTGCAGCCTCAGCTGCACCAGTCTGTCCGGAAACCATTCTAAATAATCCATAGCAATTCCTCCCACCTATAGTATAATGCTATGAATGTAAATTATCGGAGGATAAAAAGATATATTTTTGTAAAGGTAAGGAAAAATAAACCTCATTACATAAATTAACCTGCGAAAAATATATTTATTTGTATAAAATAACAACACATCGCCATAAAAACACGCCTTTGACCGGAATTGCTTATCGTGGCAAGGAGTTGGGCGGTTCAAACGT
>DVGG01000003.1 GCA_018712825.1 Candidatus Faecousia excrementipullorum
TGTCGGCTCGTCGCATCCTGGGGCTGTATTCGGTCCCAAGGGTTTGGCTGTTCGCCAATTAAAGCGGCACGCGAGCTGGGTTCAGAACGTCGTGAGACAGTTCGGTCCCTATCTGTTGCGGGCGTAGGAGATTTGAAGGGAGCTGTCCTTAGTACGAGAGGACCGGGATGGACATACCTCTGGTGCACCAGTTGTACTGCCAAGTGCATGGCTGGGTAGCTACGTATGGACGAGATAAACGCTGAAAGCATCTAAGCGTGAAACTCCCCCTGAGATAAGATCTCCACTGAGGCTCGACGTAGACTATGTCGTTGATAGGTCAGGGGTGTAAGCACAGTAATGTGTTAAGCTGACTGATACTAATAAGCCGAAAGCTTGATCTGAAGCAGGCTCAGTGTTGGCCGGAAACATAAAGCAGAAGAAATAGCAGTGTTCAGTTTTGAGGGTGCGTCTTTAAGGGCGACCTAAAGTACAATGCACCTTTAGCTCAGTTGGTAGAGCAACTGACTCTTAATCAGTGGGTCCCGGGTTCGAGTCCCTGAAGGTGCACCATGGCCCGTTGGTCAAGTGGTTAAGACAGCGGCCTCTCACGCCGTTAACATCGGTTCGAATCCGGTACGGGTCACCAAAAGTACTTGACAGAAGCCGCGTTAAGTGCTATAATTGCTAGGCTGTTAGAAGCGCAAGCTTTTGACATAAAAGATGGTGAAGAGCCATCCACAAGAGTTGGTATTGATTGCAGCGAGGGTCCACCTGTTCCCATTCCGAACACAGAAGTTAAGCTCGCTTGCGCCGACAATACTTGGCGGGCGACTGCCCGGGAAGATAGGTAATGCCAACACAGAAAGCACCAAGAGAAATCTTGGTGCTTTTTCCTTTACCCACAAAAAGTGCCTGGGACAGTCCACCGGACTGTCCCCACGGCACCGACAATCCTAGGCCTACCCAGGAAGATAGGTAATGCCAACACAAAGAGCACCAGGAGCAATCCTGATGCTCTTTCTTTTTATTTGCTTACTTGTATGTGAGGCGCATTTTTAGTATAATCTTCCTGATAACCCCACAGGGAGGGAGAGGAATGGCAATGTTCAAGGTGGCGCTGGTACAAAAGGAGGCTTTACCGAATAACCCGGGGGAAAACCAGAAGCGTATGGTCCACTGGATCGAAGAAGCCAAGGGGAAAGGGGCGGATTTGGTGCTTTTCCCGGAGATGTGGTCCAATGGATATGCTCCGCCCTTTCCCGGAGCCTTTGACAATCCCCTTCACCCGGATTTTGAGGCGGAGCGGAAGCAATGGTTTTCCCAGGCGGTTACTTTGGAGAGCCCCTATATCCACGCAGCCCAGGAAGCTGCTGCCCGGTGTCAGATTGGAGTGTGTACCACATTTTTGGGATATTCCCAGGGAAAATATCAAAACAGGGCAATTCTCATTGACCGAGAGGGCCGTATTCTTCTGGACTATGCCAAGGTGCACACCTGTGATTTTTCCCTGGAAGCCCTTTTGACCCCGGGTGAGGGCTTTTCTACAGCAGAATTTGATGGAATTACCCTGGGGGTTATGATTTGCTATGACCGGGAATTTCCGGAAAGTGCCCGGGTTCTCATGCTTCAGGGCGCGGAGATTATCCTGGTTCCCAACGCCTGTGATATGAACCCGGCAAGACTTCAGCAGCTGAGCACCCGGGCCTTTGAAAATATGGTTGGCGTGGCTATGGCGAATTACCCCGGGAAAGGCTGGGGACAGTCCTGTGCCTATTCTCCGGTGGTTTTTGACAAAGAAGGGGTATACACAGACAATCTCCTTTTGAAGGCTGAGGAAACTTCCCGGGAAATTTACATAGCAGAATTTGACATGGATTCAATCCGGGAATACAGAAGAACAGAGACCTGGGGCAACGCCTATCGGAAGCCGGGAGCATATAATCTGCTACTGAACCCCCGGGTGCAGGCACCTTTTGTCCGAACGCCGGTGAAATAGGCGGTATATTCAGAAAGAAGAATCAGATATGTGGATTGGAGCGGCGGTTCTTTCCGCCTTCTTTGCGGGAATCACGGCGGTGCTTGCCAAGTGCGGCATTCGGAAAACCGATTCGGATGTGGCAACGGCCTTGCGCACGGTGGTTGTGCTGATTTTCTCCTGGGTGATGGTGTTTTTGGTGGGCTCCCAGAAAACCATAGGGGAGATTTCCGGAAAATCCCTGGTGTTTCTGGTGCTGTCCGGCCTGTCCACCGGAGCCTCCTGGCTTTGCTATTTTCGGGCGCTGTCTCTGGGGGATGTGAATAAGGTTGCCCCCATTGACAAATCCAGCACCATTCTGACTGTTCTCATCGCCATGATCTGTTTTTCCGAAACCCAGAGGCTGTGGCTGCGGCTTCTCAGCACGGCCCTCCTTGCCGCCGGAATTTTCCTTATGGTTGAGCGAAAAAAGACGAGTTTCCAAAGCAAAACGGACAGCCGGTGGATGGTGTATGCCGTGTTGTCGGCAATCTTTGCGGCCCTTACCTCCATCTTGGCAAAGGTAGGTATCTCCGGGGTGGAATCCAATCTGGGCACGGCCATCCGCACCGTTGTGGTGCTGGGTATGGCCTGGCTGGTGGTGTTTGCCAAGGGAAAACAGGGACAGCTAAAAGATTTGGACAGGAAGGAACTGTTCTTCATCTTCCTGTCCGGCATTGCCACCGGAGCCTCCTGGCTGTGCTACTACTATGCCATCCAGAACGGCACGGTCAGCGTGGTGGTTCCCATTGACAAAATGAGCATTCTGGTGACGGTGGTATTTTCCTACCTGTTTTTGAAGGAAAAAATCTGCAAAAAAGCGGCAGCCGGTCTGGTACTGATGCAGGCAGGAACCTTGCTGATGGCAATGATAGGGTAATACATAAGGAGGAACAGATATATGCGGCGAAAGGACCGACAGGTAACCGATCCGGAGAAGATTGACAGCATTATAGCCCAGTGCCATTGCTGCCGTCTGGGCTTTTCCGATGGAGAGCAGGTGTATGTGGTTCCCCTGAGCTTTGGGTATGAAAATACAGGGGAAAAGCGGATTTTCTACTTTCATGGAGCGACCGAGGGGCGGAAACTGGAGCTGGTGAAAAGAGGCAAACCCGTGGGCCTGGAGCTGGACTGCGCCTACCGACTCCGGGAAGGGGAGAACGCCTGCAGCTTTACCGCCAGATTCCAAAGTGTAATTGCCACGGGAATTCCCAGGATTCTGGCAACATCCCAGGAGAAAATACACGGATTGCAGCAAATTATGGGCCATTATTCCGGAAAGAAGGACTGGGATTTTCCTCCAGCTGTTCTGGAAAAGACCTGCGTTTTTCAGGTGGAAGTGACGGAGCTTAGCTGCAAGGAGCACCAATAAGGAAGGAAAGATAAAGATGAATTACCATATCTATTTCAGCCCCACCGGGGGCACGGAACGGGTTGCCCGATATGTAGCAAATGAATTTCCGGGAGCGGAAATTGACCTTTCCCGGGAAGTTCAGCCGGTGGATATGACCGGAGAGGATTTTGCTATCGTGGCGGTGCCCTCCTTTGGCGGTCGGGTTCCGCAGATTGCTGCCAAGGGGCTGGAAAGCCTTCGGGGACAAAAGACCCCGACGCTGCTTCTGGTGACCTACGGCGCCCGGGCTTACGAAGATACCCTCCGGGAGCTGAAGGATATCCTGAACCGGCAGGGATTCGTATGCGTGGGAGCAGCTGCCCTGATTACGCCCCATTCCATTGTCCCCGCCATCGGGGCAGACCGGCCCAATGCAGAGGATTGGGAAAAGCTGGATGCCTTCCTTCTTACTGTGAAAAACCGGCTGGAAGGGGAGGGGGAGGAAATTCAGGTACCGGGAAATTTCCTCTATAAGGAATACCGGGTGCTTCCCATGGAGATTCAAACCGGGGCCGGCTGCGTAAGCTGCGGCCTGTGTGCCGAAAATTGTCCGGCAGAGGCCATCCCTCGGGAGAACCCCGGCACCACGGATTTGGAAAAGTGCATTTCCTGTATGCGATGCGTCCATATCTGTCCGCAAAAAGCCAGAGGGGTAAACCCGGAGCGACTGGCAATGCTCCGGGACAAGCTGGAAAAAATCTGTGATTCAAGCAGAGATATTGAATTTTTCTAAAGGAAATGTGAAAGACAGCGTTTTCCTGCCGAGAGGGAAGTGCTTTAAAAAAAGAGTCAGGAGTTCTTCCTGACTCTTTTTTGCAATGGTGGTCCAAAGTGGAGCCCTATCCCAATGTGACAGTCTTGTTGGCAATGTGCTCACAGAACATCTTGTCGTGTTCCACAAACAAAATGGTGGGTTTGCATGTGAGCAGCAGCTCCTCCAGCTGGGTTCTGGAAATCACATCCATAAAGTTCAGGGGTTCGTCCCAGATATGCAGGTGGGTCTTCTGACAGATGCTCACAGCCAGCAAGACCTTCTTCTTCTGCCCATCGCTGAGAGATTCCAAATCCTTTTCTGTCTGGGCTTTTGCCATTCCCAGCTTTGCCAGCATGGAAAGAAGCAGGCTCTCCTCCACGCCCTGGTCTCTGGCAAGGTCCCGGAGACTTCCACCTAACCCCAGGGTGCTCTGGCTCACATAGGAGAGCCTGACGCCGCTTCCTATGCGAACCTCTCCCGTATGGGGGATGGCTTCCCCCAGAATCAGCCGAAGGAGGCTGGACTTTCCGCTGCCGTTTGGGCCTTGGAGGCAAATCCGGTCCCCGGGACGGATTTCAAAGGAGATATCCCTGCATACTGTCCGTTCCCCATAGGAAATGGTTACGTTTTGAAGCCGTACCAGGGTAGACTGATGATAGGGAAGCTGAAAGATTTTCAGGGAATCCGCCCGTTCGATGTTTTTCAGCAGCTTGCTCTTTTCGGCAATGGCAGCCTCCCGGCGGCCGGCGATGGCTTTGGACCTTGCCATCATCTTTGCCGCCTTGTGACCGATATACCCCCGGTCGCAGGGGCCCTGTCCGATTTTGGTGGCTTCTACCCGGTCAGACCACTGGGCTTTTTCCCGGGCGGTTTCCTGGAGACGGGTGATTTCTTTTTGCAGCTTCCGGTTTTCCTCCAGCTCGAAGGCATCCTGCCGCTGCTTGTTTTCCCACCAGGAGGAGTAGTTGCCCTTTTGGACTTCAATATTTGCTTTGTTGATGGAGAGAATGTGGTCTACGCACCCATCCAGAAATGCCCGGTCATGGGATACCAGAATGAATCCGCTTTTTGTCCGTAAATACCGGCTGACCAGGGTGCGTCCCAGCATATCCAGGTGATTGGTGGGCTCGTCAATCAGCAGGAATTGATTTTCCCGTAAGAAAAGCACCGCCAGCTGCAGCTTGGTCTGCTCTCCGTTGGACAAGGTGTTGTATGGCTGATACAAAATCTCCTCCGGTACGCCCAAAAGATTCATCTCCCGCAATAGCTGCCAGTAAAGAAAATCCGGGCAGATGCTTTCCAGCACATAAAGCGCCAGCTGGCTGGGATCTTTAACCGGGTAGGGAAAATAGGAAAAGCCTACGCTGGCATGAATGGAGCCTTGATAGTGCAGTTCTCCCAGCAGGAGCTTCAGAAATGTGGTTTTTCCTCTGCCGTTTCTGCCGATGAAGCCTAAGCGCCATGCGGTGTCCAGCTGCATATTCACATTTTCAAAGACCGGCTGAAAGCTGCTGTCATAGGTAAAGGATAAATTGGATACTTGAATCAAAGACATGGTGTGCCCTCCCAAATGTGAAAATGGCCGCAGGAAAGCCATTCCTGCGGCCATAAAAACACGCACTTTGCCTACTATGGGCATGCCATGTCAGCCGAAAAAATGTCAACTCTCCTGCATCAGGGCGCAACAACCACCGACAACGCCTGGCGTTGTTTTTTGGAAGGTATTGGCCCGAAATTCAGCAAGAGATATTGGACATTTTTTCAACTCCTATCCGTTTATTTTCTTTATCCTATCACAGAGCTTTGGGAAAATCAAGGCTCCTTTTTACCCGGAGCCCCTTTCCTCATCAGAACGGCGGTAAAAACCAACAGGGCCAGGAAAATAGCGCCGCTGGTATAGGCGGTCAGCTCCAGGGTGGATTCGCCGCTGCCGAATACCGTCACCATGGTGTTTTGCAGGGTAAGCACGGAAACCAAAGTGTCTGCCATGTCAATGATTTTCAGGGCAAACAAGGAGAGATTCTCCGACCTGCTGGATTTTTGGAACCGGATAACCGCCATGGTCACCCGGTAGGTAGTGTAGGCAGCCAGGACGATTGCAGGAATCTGGCCCATATTCACAGGCCGCTGGGACAGCACCATCAGGGCGATGGGCACAATCAGCAAAAAGTCTACCAGAAACAGCCATTTGCAGATTCTGCGGTAAAGCTTCTGCCGGTTCTTCTTCCGAACCGGGGGCGTTTCCTGCCGCCAGCGTTTTTCTCCCAAAAGAATGAAGCCCCGGAGCATCACAAGGGACAGATAATAGAAGCTGATGCTGAAATTCCAGAGGGCGTGATAAACCACTCCTACCAGGAAATTGTATACCAGGTAAAGAAAGCTCAGCACCAGGGAGAGCGCAGCGGACAAAAAGCTTCGCAGGGCGAAAGCCTTCGGGGAGTTTTCCAGAAGAATATTCATGGCAGATTGCCTCCTGGTCGGACACAGTTCTGAATAACCTGAGAAATTTCCTCCAGACTGTCCCCGCAGTCTTCTTCCAGCCATTCTTTTACAATGGCATTGATGCCCTCCAAGTGAAATGCCATCCAGTATTTTCTGTGGTTTTCCGGTATTCCGAAAGCCTCCAGCGCCAGATGAATGGTTTGGTTGATATCCAGGAACAGCTTGTCCCCCAGGGGAAGATGGTGAAACCGCTTCACCACGGTTCGATACAGGAGCTTGTTGTCCCGGATAAAGGACAGCCAGGGGATGAGATACTCCGGTGTGATGAAAATCAGTGTTTCTTTGGAAGCACCGGGGGTGAATTCCTGACGGGGCAGGTGCTGAAAGTAGGCGTGGAAGGTATCTGAGATGTATTGGGCGGTCTCCAGCAGCAGATCGCCTATGGTTTCATAATGGAGATAAAAGGTGGAGCGGCTGACACCGGAGACCTTGCAGATTTCTTTTACCGTGATATAGTCCAGGTCCTTCTCGCTTAAAAGGGCGAGAAGGGCCTCATCCATTTTTTGCGCCGTATGAAAATATTTGCTTTCCGATTTGTTCACCCAGCTGCCTCCCTTATGTATGTTGGAATTTATTGATCGTTTCCGGTAATCTCTTTTGCCAGAAGCATAATATCCCCGGCATACTTTTTCATACCTGCATTGCGGATTTTCTTATACAGCGGATAGTTGAAGCTTACCCCCAGAATGCCTGCCACCCCCAGGATGATGCCGGCAGCAAAGGCCGCTATGCCGGAACCGCCGATGACCCCCATGGACAGGCACATCCCGGTGCCCAAAACCAGGGTGGAGAGGATGCCGAAGGTGTAGGCGAAGATTTCGGAAGGCTGCTTGGCCTTTCGGTCCAGCTTTCGCAGAGCTACCACCTTGGAAGTATCCTTGGGTGCATATTGGTTGGCAATGGATTCTGCGTAAATTTTGTCTGTGTTCATTCAGAACACCTCCTTGTTGAGATGCTCTCATTGTAAGGGCAAGAGGGGAAAACCGGAACAACACAAAAGGCCCAATCTGTCCGGTTCAAAAACTTTCAGGAGAGTCCGATAACGAAAACCACAAATATACCGATGAGCATAGCACCCCAGCCAAAATACCGGCCTGTAATCTCCAAGTCGGTAGGCTCCGCCAGCTCCGGCGATTCAATCCGGAAGGACAGCCAAAAGCGGAACAGCTCATCTGCATACAAGATGGAAACAGCGTTGACAACACACAGGAGAATCCCCAAAAACCAGGGAAGCCAATGACCTTTGTGGGTCAGTTCCGGCCCCATGGCCAAATCCAAAATTGTGGCGAGGGAGGGTTCCATCTGTTCAGCGGAGTTGTTTCCGCTGAAGATAATCTCTGTTTCTATATTGTAAAGCGTTCCGTTTTCGTTGTAAAGAAGCCAACCATTCTGCTCCAGTTTCTGCACACCGCCCCGGAACAGCCGGCTGTCCTGCCGCCATATCTCCACGCCGGAAAGAGAGTCCGCCAAATCCCCACTCTCGGGAGCAGCCTGAGGATCTTCTTTTACCGTGTATGGCCCGTAGGTGAAATCCCCATATTGAAAGGTAACGGTTTTGTCCTGAGTCACGGTAAAACTGGCAGTCTCTCCCTGAATTTTCCCGGAATATACGGTAGTGCCCTCTGCCTCATGGGGTACCAGAATGGCATCCCGATAGGAATAACCCACCCGGGACAAGGTGACAGGATACAAAATAGTGAACACCAGCACCATAGCACCCATAATGAAGAAAATCCATTTCTGCCGATAATCCAAAGCTTTGATTCTTCTTTTCATAGTGACACCTCTTTCCGGAAATTTTCTTCGGGCTGCCATCAATATATCATATTCCAGGTGCTCTGTCCATGCGGATTTGTATAAAATGCTGTGCTTTCCGGCGGAGCGCCTTGTAATTTCCCGGTGCTATGGTATAATAGCAGTAATTCTTTTGTGAATGAGGTAGGTCAATGGCAGATACATACAGAATTTTGGTGGTGGACGATGACTTCTCCATCGTCCATATTATAGAAACGGCGCTGAAACAGGCGGGCTACCAGGTGCTCACCGCCCATGACGGGGAGGCAGCCTGCCACTTGGCGGATACAGGAAACCCCCAGCTGATTATCATGGATGTGATGATGCCCCATTGCAATGGACTGCTTGCCACCATGCGGATTCGGAAAAACCACAATGTGCCCATTTTGATGCTCTCTGCCAAGGCGGAGGGCTCCGACCGGGTGCTGGGTCTGGAGGCGGGAGCGGACGATTACCTGGTAAAGCCCTTCTACCAGCAGGAGCTGCTGGCCCGGGTGAAAGCCCTGCTCCGCCGGTACGATGCCCTGGGCTCCATCCGGGAAACCCAGTCCCAGGATGAGATTCGGGTGGGGGATATAAGCCTCAATACTTCCACAAAACAGCTTCTTGTCCGGGGGGAGGCGGTACGGCTTACCTCTACGGAGTATAAAATTTTGCAGGTGCTCATGGCCAATCCCGGGCGGGTGTTCCCGGCGGAGGAAATCTATGAGCGGGTCTGGGACAGCGAGGCTTACGCCGTGGAAAATACGGTGATGGTGCATATCAGCCGTATCCGGGAAAAGCTGGAGCTGAATCCCAGAAAACCGGAGTATTTGAAGGTGGTGTGGGGAATTGGCTATGTTTTTGAAGCACCGTAACGCATTAGCCTGGGTGCTGCTTCTGCTGGCATCCTTTTTCTGGGTTTTCGGCCAGGAGATTCTCAGCGGCCTGGGCCCTCAGGGAGACTATGAAACCACAGTGGTGGCAACGGAGCAGAATTCCGGTCCCTGGGATCCCACCACCCAAACCACTTCTCCTACAACAGAAACCTGGGAGCAGCCCACCCAGGAACCGGTTCCCAATCAGAACGGCAGAAGATTCTGGGGATTCGTCCTTTGCTTTCTGGGACTGGCTCTGACAGCTGCCGGCGTTTTCCTGTTTCGTCAAAAGACCCCCTTGTTGGGGCCTGATGGGATAGGACTTCTCATGGCGGTGGTTTGGGCAGCCCTTTATGGTTGGATAAGGGATTTTTACCTTATGGAATATTCCATATCCGCCCTTTCTTACCTGCCTGCGGTGGCGTGGCTGGTGATTGACTTTTCTGTCCTCGTTGCCCTGCGGGAGCTGTGGGGCTGGATTCTGGGAAAGTGTTCTCTTTCCTGGTGCCTGTCCCGGCGGCTGGCTGGGCGGTGTAAAGCCCCCCAGCTGTCCCTGCTGATTTATACCCTCTGGACAGTTGCCTCGGCGGCGGGGATGGGCGGCGCATGGCTGCTGTGGGAGGGATTTTGCGTGGATTCTGCGCCCTTGTTCTGGTGCAGTGCTGTCAATGGGGTCTTTGCCCTGCTTTGCCTGTGGTGCTACGGCGCTGATCTGGGCCATTTTCAGAAGCAGCTGGAAAATTACCGGAAAGGACAGCCCATTTCCGTGGGAAAGGGCACTTTTTCCGAAACGGAAGCAAAGCTGGTGGACATTCAGGCTCAGCATCAGCAGGCGATTCAAAAGGCCGTCACCAGTGAGCGGTTCAAGGTGGAGCTGATTGCCAACGTGTCCCACGACCTGCGCACCCCTTTGACCTCTATTCTGGGCTATGGGGAACTGCTGGAACGGGAAACCCTGTCCCCGGAGGGGCGGGAGCAGCTGGACCGGCTGAATCGGAAGGCAGGGTACATGAGCGAATTGGTGGAGTCTTTGTTCCAGCTTACCAAAGTGTCCAGCGGCGCTGAGGAGAGTCAGCTTTCGGAAATCGACCTGGTGCGTCTGCTGGAGCAGACCATCGGCCTTTTTGAGGACCAGTTGGGGAAGGCCGGTCTGACCGTCCGCCGGAACTATGGCGCCGAGGCCATCCCCTTAATCACCGACGGCGCCAGAATGCACCAGGTATTTGCAAACCTGCTGGGAAATGCCATCAAGTACGCCCTGCCGGGTACCCGGATTTTCCTGGAAGTGAAGGAAGGGGAATCCGGCTACCGGGTGCGGATGATGAACACCGCCTCCTATGAGATGGATTTTGTCCCGGAGGAAATCGTCCAGCGGTTTGCCCGGGGGGACAAGGCCCGGTCTACCCGGGGCAGCGGCCTGGGCCTTGCCATTGCCCAGACTTATACCGAGTCTGTGGGCGGCAGCTTCCGGGTGGCGGTGGATGGAGATCAATTCAGCGCCATTGTGGAGCTTCCCAAACCTGAAAGAAATTTGTAAGAAAAATCCCGATATTTTGCAAGACACCCCCTGTACCATATAGGTAGCAGGGGGTGTTGTTGTGTCTGGACAAAAATTGCTTCTGAAACGCAAACCGGGGTTAGCCGGGGTCCTTCGCCATATTTTTCTGGGTTGGCTGACGGCAGCTACTTTGGAATATCTGCTTCTGCCCCGGGCCTTCCGGGACCTTGCCGGTCTGGAAGGCTTAAGGGCCATGTCCTTTGTTCGGGTGCTGGGAGTTGGGGCAGCGCTTGCATTGCTTTTCACCGGCCTGTCCCGGGCGGTCAGTGTTCATAAGGCGGAGCGTTGGGGTATGGCAGCTGTGTTTGCATTGTATGCCGCTGCCGCCCTGTCTGCGGCGCCTGCCTGGCCCTTACTGTGGGTATGCGCCATGGTGCTTGGGGCGCTGCTTGCCTTTGCCCTCCGGGGCTGGAACGATACCCCGGAACCTGCCCCGGCGCCCAAGCCCTCGGGAAAGATTTGGCTGCTTATTACCATAAGCTTGTCCCTTGCCTTTTTCCTGTTTGTCTGCGCCTGGACGGTGGGGCGTTTTTACACCTTCAGTACCCCCTCATTTGACTTTGGCATCTTTTCCCAGATGTTTTATTACATGAAAACCACCGGCCTTCCCATGACCACCATAGAGCGGGACGGCCTCCTTTCTCACTTTGCCGTCCATGTCTCTCCCATTTATTACCTGCTGCTGCCCTTTTATATCCTGGTGCCCCATCCCGCCACCTTGCAGGTGCTCCAGGCCGCTGTGATCGCCTCGGCGGTGATTCCCCTGTGGCTGCTGGGAAAGCACCATGGGCTGTCCGGTGGGGAGAGAACCCTTCTTTGTGCTGTCCTTTTGCTGTTTCCGGCCTTTTCCGGGGGGACAAGCTATGATATCCACGAGAACTGTTTCCTTACGCCCTTGATTCTCTGGCTGTTTTACGGCATCCACAGGAAAAACAGGGTAATGATTGCCCTTTCCGCCCTTCTGACCCTGATGGTCAAGGAGGACGCCCCGGTATATGTGGCGGTAATCGGCCTCTGGCTGCTGGTGAAGGCGGCGCTCAGGGGGAAGAACCCCCAAGACCTCATTACCGGCGCTGCCCTTCTGGCGGCATCTGTGGGCTGGTTCTACCTGGTTACTGCATACCTGGCAGACTTTGGGGATGGGGTTATGACCTATCGCTACCAGAACTTTCTCTACGACGGTTCCTCCTCTTTGCTTACCGTTATCAAGGCCGTAATCCTTTGTCCCATGAAGGTCATCCGGGAATGTGTGGACGGAGAGAAACTGCGCTTCATCGCCCTGACTCTCCTGCCCCTTCTGGGCCTTCCTCTGCTTACAAGGCGGTATGAGCGGTATCTTCTGCTGATTCCCTACATTCTGGTAAATCTCATGCCGGACTATTCCTACCAGCACAGTATTTTCTTCCAGTACACCTTTGGCAGCACCGCATTTCTTCTGTACCTGACGGTGGTAAACCTGGCAGATTGGCGGATTGACTGGCTGCGTGTGGCTGCCCTGGGGGCAGCGGCTGCGGTAAGCTTTGTGTGCTTTTATCGGTATATTGTGCCGAAAGGTTTGGTTTATCCCCGCCAGACCATGGCTCAGCACCAAAGGTACGAAGCCATCCGCAACACCCTGGAGGAAATCCCAGAGGATGCCTCCGTAGCCGCCGGCACCTTCTACGCTTCTTACCTTTCCCAACGGGAAATCCTCTATGATATCCGCTACAGCTCCCAGGAGCACCTGCTGGAATGTGCGTTTATCGTAATAGACTTCTCTGCCCACGGGGATTACGAAAAATTTGCAACCCAGGAGGGAACAGGCCTGGAAAACCTCCTGGCCCTATTGAAAGACAACGGCTACGAAGAATACAAAACCCTGGAAAATGTGTTGGGGATTTATTACAGAAGCAATGGAGGTGTAAACCGTGAAATCCATAGGTAAAAGATTTCTCACCTGGCAGCCCGGACCCGGATGCTTCTGTGCGATGAGCCCACCGGCCAGCTGGACAGCGCCACCGGAGGAAAGCTTATGGGGATGTTAAAGGACCTGAGCCGCCGGGGAATCTGCGTGGTGGTGGTGACCCACGACCCGGCAGCCGCAGCCTGGGCAGACAGAACCCTGCACCTGATTGACGGACATTTTACTTCCCCATAAAACAGAGCGCCGCAGAAGAATTTGTCCCTTCTGCGGCGTTTATTATGGGGTTATTGCTTTTTCAGCTTCTCCAGAATCTCCGTATCCGCCGGGCAGAAAGAAAACTTTCCGATTTCTTCTGCTGTAATCCAACGGATGTCCTGGTGCTCCAGCTTCTGGGGCACACCCTCCCGGATGGAGGCGGAGAACAGGGTCAGGTGGACGGTGATGTCGGGATACTGATGGGTGACCTCCATGAAAACATCCCCAACTTCCACAGTCACGCCCAGCTCCTCCCGGCATTCCCGGATAAGGGCTTCCTCTTTGCTCTCTCCTGGCTCCACCTTACCCCCCACAAACTCCCACAGGGAGCCCCGGGCCTTATGCGCCGGACGCTGGCAGATCATAAACCGATTCTCGTCCCAAATCAGGGCTGCTACCACTTCTGTCATAATCTCTGAAACCACACTTTACTATTTTTTAAGTCCACTTTGGAAATTTTATAGCCTGCTTCCATACATATCTTAGGAAGATAATGTGTTTTGGTGGGAACCCAATAGGTGTAATACTTTCTCGCAGAGGGGCAGAGCTGGAACTGTAATATTTCTTCTATCTGAGTAAAGTCCATTGTTATTGATTCGGCTCTGCTATGCTTTAGAAAGTCAGCCAAAGGGGTAAATTTACTATCTGATACCATGGTTATTGACTCCTTTTCAACCTCCTGATAATATTGCCGCCGTTCTCTTTCAGCCAGCGGTATTGTTCTTTGTATCCCGGCAAGATCCGCTCCACCTCTGCCCAGAAGGCAGGGGAGTGGTTCATCTGCTTCCGGTGGCACAGCTCATGGACTACCACATAGTCCCGCACATCCTCCGGGCAGAGCATGAGCAGGCAGTTAAAATTCAGATTCCCCTTTGCGGAGCAGGAGCCCCACCGGCTTACCTGATTGCGGATGGTGATGCGTCCCACACGGACCCCTACCAGGGGTGCGTATTTTTCCACACGGCGGGGGATGTCCCCCAAGGCCGCCTCTGCCAGAGCCCGGATTTCCCCAGAGGTCAGGGGAGGCAACGGCTCAGCCCGGGCAAAATCCGCCAGGTGCTTTTCCAGCCAGCCCTGCTTGGAGGCTACAAATTTCCCAATTTGCTCCTCCGAAACCCCAAAGGGTGCCCGCACCACCACTCGTCCATCCCGGGTGATTTCCAATCCCAGAGTTCTCCGCCGGGAACGGATAATTTCCATGTCGTACATCATTTCGTCAGTCCAAAGTCGTATTGTAAATAGTCGGGAAGTTTATGTTCCATGGCCACATCAAAAAGATAGGTTCCGTTTCCGTTCTCCGTCTTACGGCAGTTGGTAAGATGGCCCTTTCCCACATAGGTAAAGGGGAGCACTATGCCGTTTTCGTCCGCAACCTTTCGGATAAACAGATGTACAAAGCGGCTGGCCTTCAGCTTTTCCAGGTGAGACTGGGGAAGATGGGCCATGGACTCCCATTGGAACACATCCGGCTGCAAGAACTTGTCCTTGTAATTCAGCTTGTCCGCCTCCGGTAAATCCTTTTTGAGAGAGGCAAAAATCACCACAAAGTCTTCATAATAGTAGGTGCCCACGGCGGTGTAGCCGGGATTTTTCAGCAGCTTCAGCTGCACCTGATCCATCCGATAGCTTTGCCACGGCCGGAAGCCCGTTTCCTCCCCGTTTTCTGCATAGTACCGGGTAAGCCCGTAGGACAATAAATCCTCTAAGTATTCCCGCAGCTGATCGTCCAGCTCCGCCTGGAAGGAAAGCGCATTTCCCTCCCGGGTAACTACCTTCAAAAATTCCAGAGCGTGGGTAAGCTGCTGCCTTTCGTAGCCGGGAATTTTCTGAGACAGTTCCCGGTGAATTTCCTCCATGTCCGTTACGCCCGCAATCAGACAGCGGACAATCTCAAATTCATGGGGCCGCACCAGAGGCAGCAGGCCGGAAAGAGAAGTGATACAGTCAATCTGAGATTGGGAGAATACCGGAAGCTGCTCTTCTTCGATGCCGGAGAGGAAATTGTAGTAGCAGCCGGTCTTTTTGCCTCCGATTTTGATGCTCATAAACCGAATCAGATCCGGGGCGCAGTCGTTGTTCAGATAGTCCATGTGTTTGGGATAGAACTGGGAGCAGATGTACTTTTTGAAATTGAAATAGTCCTGCTTCAGGTACTTTATGGCGTTGAAGTTCTCCTGGTCGATATAGTCCAGGATTTCTTCCTTGCTCAAATCGTCAATGTGGATTTCCACACCGTACTGGGAGAGCCCCAGAGCCGTAAAATTATCCCGTACCAGGGAGGCCATCAGCCGTTTTTCCACCACAAAATTCTCCGCCAGGGAGGACAGGGCAAAGGCAATCTGTACGCTTCGTTTGTAGCTGTTGCCGATGAAGTCCAGCACCGTCACATAGGACTTGTTGTCATACTTCCGCAGCCCTCGCCCCAGCTGCTGAATGAAAATGATGGAGGATTCCGTGGGGCGGAGAAACAGCACCATGTTCACCCCGGGAATGTCCACACCCTCGTTGAGAATATCCACCGTGAACAAAATTTCCAGGGGAGCGCTGTCGCTTTGCAAATCGTTGTAGGCCCGAATCCGCTCCCCGATGTCATTGCGGCCGGTAAGATAAGCGGTGTGGTACCGCTCTGCCAGAGCCTCACACATCATCCGGGCGTGGGTCACATTCCGGCAAAAGGCCAGGGCTTTCAGCTTACCCTGGGGACGGTGGGCTTCAATCTGGGCAGAGATAAAGCTGCAATGGCTGTCGTCTGCCATCTGGGCAATCAGCCGCCGTTCCTCCTTGGCGGTCAGACCGTAGTCCACCAGATGGTCCCGGATGCCATAGTACTTGAAGGGCACCACCAGGTCGTTGACAATGGCATCCCGCAGCCGCAGCTCGTAAGGCACATTCTTGTCAAACAGCTGAAAAACATCCTGATTGTCCATCCGCTCCGGGGTGGCGGTGAGGCCCAGGAGAAACTCCGGCTGAAAATAGCCGATGATTTTCTTGTAGGTTTCGGCGGTGGCGTGGTGACATTCGTCAATGATGATGTAATCAAATTCCTCCGGGGAAAACAGCTCCAGGGTCTTGCACATGGTGATGTTGGTGGCAAAGACGAAGTCCGCATCCGACTCCTTGCTGGTGCCGCTGTAAATGCCGTAGGATACGCTGCTGCCGAACACATCCTGAAAGGTCTCCAGAGATTTTTTCAGGATGGAGCCCTCGTGTACCACATACAAAAGCCTTTTGGGATTGAAGTTCAGGGCATCAAAGGCAGCCAGATAGGTTTTGCCGCTGCCGGCGGCGGCAACCACCAGCGCCCGGCTGGTGCCCACCGCCCGATAGCGGTTCAGCTCCTTCAAAGCCCGCCGCTGCATGAAGTTGGGCTTTACATTGGCAGCGGACAGGTCATAGTCCATGTCCCACCGCTCAATGGCAAAGTTCAGCTTGCTGGCATAAAGATTCAGAATCTCCTGGTTCAGCAAATGGGTGGCACGCCATTTGTCCTCAAACTCTTCCATGGCCTGCCGGTATACCTCCTCGTCCTGCACCCCCACATCCCACTCAATGTTTTTCAGAAGGGCATACCGGGTGATGTTGGAAGAGCCGATAATCACTTCCTTATGGTCAGGGAAGGTGAAGAGATACCCTTTGGAATGATACCCCAAAGCGGCATATCCGGAATCGTGAAAGCACTCGTAGTCCAGATGGCACTGAAAATTGGGGCACCGTACCATAAGGGAATAAAAGCTTTTCAGGGATTCTATGTCCGTAAAGTTCTGATAGGTGGAGGTGATAATCCGCCCCGGACACCCCCGCTCCACAGCGGCCTCTATGTCCTTGAACAGCAGAACAAGGCCAGCCTTTTTGATAAAGCTGACGGAAAAGGAAAAGGAACTGCACCGCCGCAGATTCTCCCGGATTTTTTCCAGAAAAGACACTTGTGTGTAGTTGGTCAAAAACTGATGGCCCATAGCATTCTCCCAAAGTGAGACTTTTCTACCATTATAGCCCGATTCCCCGGGGAAATCAATGCCATTCCATAGAAAACCGGCGCCTGGGATGAACCGGGCGCCGGTGGGGATATTATTGGGCTTGGACCAGATGGAGCTGGGGGAATTCCTCCTCTGCCTGGAAAAAGGTTGTTTTGCGAAGTTCATCCTGGCTGCTGATGAACGTGGCGGCGTAGGTCATGGTGTTTTTCTGACACACAGCCACTTGCAGAGAAGGGGAGACATAGGTGTTCTGGAAACCGGCAATCAGCAATCGGTTTTCGGCTTCATCATACAGGGTGCGAATAGAACGACAATCAGAAAAAGTGGCCTGGGAAATGTCTGCATCTATCATTTTTTGGTATTGCCCATGGGAGTCTTTTACCCATACCGAAGCTCTCTGGGGTATGGCATTTTCAGTGAGGCGACTTAGAATTACCACATGGTTTTCTTCTGTAAACACGGTGGCATCAGAAAAATCCTCTGATTCCTGGAAGATTTGCATAATCTCTCCGGATGCTGCATCAATCCAGCCTCCCTCCACGTCACCCTCCGGGTTATTTGCCAGGAAGAAAATATCCTGTCCATTGTCCATTTTATCCAGAAGATAAATTTTTTCTGGCAGCGCCGACAGCAGCTGGGCGTTTTCCTCATCCAGGGTAGGGGAGCTGTCCGGATTCAAAATAGGAATGCGGTATACACCGGAGGGAGCGCAGCCGGGGATTGTTTCGCCGGTAAGCGAATCAGTGGGGGAAAATGCCAGGTACAGACAGTTTCCTGCCGCAACTCCCGGACAATGCACATTGGGATTATCATCGGGCATGTAGAAATCAATGCTGGTCAGATTCTTGTCGCTGTCTGTGCTAATGGTAAGGGTGACCTGATATCCGTTTGCGGGAACGTGGAAAAGCCGGGTAAGTATGCTGGTTATCTCCAGGGATTGTCTGGTGTCCAGCGGAAATACGGTTCCGGAACTGTCCAATGCAAGGGGATAATAGTCCATCACTTCCGTCAATGGGAAGGTTCTGGTATAACCCCAGGCATTGGCAGGGGCCTCCTGGGCCATTTCCTCCAAAACCTCGGTGAATGGGGTAAGAGCCAGGTATTCCTTTGTATTGATGTCGTTGCCATATACACTGAAGTATGAAGCTCCATATAGAACCACATAGGGCTCCACGGAATAGCTCTCTGCCTTTGCAGTGGTGGTATAGGAGAAATCCGTATTCCAGGTGGGATTTTTCCCCAGGGTGAGGGTGGTGTCCCAGTGGGCGTGGCCTTCCAGGGTGAAAAGAGACTGGACGGAAAAACCTTCTGCGGAGGCAGAATCGCCCACCACATTTTCCTGGGTAAAGGACACCTCTGTGGCGGTTCCTCCGATGAGGGCACCGGCGGAAATCATCAGACACAGGCTGAGGATGAAAAGAACAGTCAGGGTAATGGCAGCCTTTTTCATAGCCCATCCTCCTCTCCCGTAAGTTTCCCAAGGGCGCGGCTGACCCGGTCGGCCTGGTAGTGGTAGCACTGCTTCACGTAATCGGTAATGTTCATCCCCTTTTCATCCAGCTCCAGGGTAGACACATCCCCCAGAATCTTTCCTTCCTTCAGAAGAACCGCCCGGCTGATAAAGCCGTTCACCTCCTCCAGCAGGTGGGTGGACAGGAATACCGTTTCCGTAGGCTCCAGAATACCCAGCAGCACCTTGTAAAAATCCTCCCGGTTGAAAATGTCGTTTCCGGCAAAGGGTTCATCCATGAGGATGTAATCCGCTCCCTGACATAGGGCAAGAATCACCTCAAACTGATTTTTCTGTCCGGTGGAGAAGCTGCGAAGGGCTTTGTTTTTGGGCAGCTCAAAAAAGTCCATCAGGGCATCGAACCGCTGACCCCGCCATTTGGGAAAATGCTCCCGGTAAAACTCCTGGTGGGCCAGGGGGGTGAGGCCGGGGAAGAAGGAGTGCTCACAGGTGGCAAAGCTCAGTCTGCCGATATTGTCTGTGGTGATGGGCTGGCCGTCCAGGGTGATGCATCCTTTGTAGGGCAGAAGACCCAGGATGCACTTGAGAAGGGTGGTTTTTCCGGCACCGTTTTCCCCGAACAGACCTACAATCTCTCCGGCGCCCAGACAAAGGGATACACCCTCCAGGGCCCTTTTGCCGCAGTAACGTTTATAGACATCGGTAATTTCCAGCATGGTTCATTCCTCCTATTCAGCCGCCAAACAGCGCCGCCCAGGAAAAGGGAGGCAGACACTGCTCGGGGGTACAAAGCCAGTAGATTGCAAAATTCAGAAGCAGCAGCACCAGCAGCTCCAGAGCATACAGTAAGACACCAAGAGCCGGGATGGAGAGACACCGCACGATCAGTTCCCGCCGCCGGGGCAGACGGCGCATGGTGTAAATGCCTTTGGAGCCCTGGTAGTGGAAGCTCCAGAAATAGACAGCCAGGGGAATCATGGAAAGCATCCCGATGACACAGCCGTATAAGCTGTAACCTAGCAGGGAGGCGAAGGGAGCCATCACAGCCCCCGGCAGAATCTGCTGTGGTTTTTTCCAGTCGTATAGGGCTTGCTTTGCGTAGAAATAGTTGTTGTGAAAAAATATCTGGAACACAAGCCCCAGAAGGGCTCCGCCCCACAGCCAGCGGATGACCGGCTTTTTATCTATGCCCAGAGGCAGAAAACGGCTCAATTTCATGACATCGCCTCCTCCCGGTCAATGGGTTGATTGATGAGGGATACAAAGCAGCCCAGCACCAAAGCAATCACCAGCAAAAAAGACCAGCCGTAATCTCCCAGCGTTGTGCGGTCCAGCCCGATGCACAGACAGACCACCGGCGGCCACAGGGTGCGTTTGCCGGAAAAGCTGAAGTATGCGCCCATCCCGGAGGCAATCCCCATCAGTACATAAATGGCAATGGTGTAAATCCATTGCAGACCATCTGCCAGAGGCAGGAGCCTATGGAAATAGCTGCTGCTGTAGCTTGCCAGAAGCAGGAACTGATTTCCGGCGGAAAGCTCCGCTTGCCTTGCAGCATAAATCTGACAAACACCCAGCACGATTCCCAGCTGTACCGCCCAGCACAGGAAAAACATCAGCACACCCCGAAGCATAAACCAGCGGAATTGGGTTTTGGCCTTCAGCCGCAGCCGGGCCATGGTGTATCCGGCGTTGTACCCGCCGGTGGTGTAGAGAAGAACTGCCATTACAAGAGCAAGGGCAACGGCGGCGCTCCACCGGAATAGGAGATGGTCCAGCAGGGTATCTACCAGAATGTCCGGCTCCTGAAGAAGCCACAGGGCGCCTCCCAACTGCACCCCGGCAAGACACAAAAGAATGGTCAGCACCTTCCACAATGGGGCAGATGTGAGATAAAACAGGGAGCGATGGGGATTCATTCTGTTTCCTCCTTCCAGATAGTGTGAATCAGGGCGATGGTTTCCTCCAAATCCATGCCCATGGCTTTCATATGGGCCACATACTGCCGGCTCTCATCCCGGGGCAGCTGCTGCTTGATGTCCTCCGTCTGCTCATGGGAAAGACAGACAAAGCTTTTGGAGCCGGTGCGGGAGGTGATGAGGCCTTCTTCTTCCAACAGGCGAAACGCCTTTTGAATGGTGTTGGGGTTCACCCCCAGCAGGGCCGACAAAGTCCGCCGGGAGGGCAGCTCATCCCCATCCTTCACAACCCCGGCAGAAATCCCCGCCTTCAGATGGCCGATAATCTGCAAATAAATGGGAACCCCGTCCGTCAGCTGCAGCTGACCAAAGTCAACCATACGCCTTCCTCCTTTCAACTGTATTACACAAGTAGTACGGTTTCTAACTGTATTATACGCGTAGTACACTTGGTTGTCAATAGGGAAAAGAAAAAAAGAAATGTCACTTTCCGTTGCTTGCCGCAACGGGGGGATTGTGGTAGAATGGGGACAGCAGGAAAGGAGTGGGTTTTATGCTGAAGGATAATCTGAAAGCCCTGCGGAAGGCCAGGGGGCTATCTCAGCAGGATCTGGCGGAAAAATGTAATGTGGTGCGGCAGACAGTTTCTAAATGGGAGCAGGGCTTGTCAGTGCCGGATTCCCAGATGCTTCTGGTTTTGTCGGAAGTGCTCCAGGTGCCGGTGAACGCCATTTTGGAGGTGGCTCCGGTGGAGGCAGCCGAACCGACCGGAAGCCTTCCCCAGAAGTCGGAGGTGCTGAACCGGCAGACCGGGCGAAAGATTCTGCACTGGCTGATGATCTCCCTTTTGGCTGCCATTGCCGCAGGCTTCACTGTCCTGGGGGTGTTTGGCAGTGCCTACCTGGGCTGGGACTTTTCCGATCCGGAGATTGCTGTGGTTGGAACGATTCTTCACGGCCTGGAATGGGTCTTTGTCCGAACAGCTCCCATCGCCGTTATGGCGTTGCTCCCGGGAATCTTCCTGACCCGGAAGAAGAAAGAAGCATAAAAAGAGCCGCCATGCACCTGCAAAGCAGAAGCACGGCGGCTTATTTACTGCAAAAAAGCGGCGCAGGTCGAAACCTGCACCGCTGGCACCTCCTGGGGGAATCGAACCCTCAACTAACCCTAGGAGGGGTTTGTTATATCCATTTAACTAAGGAGGCAGATGGACAGCCGGGGATGAATTGCCCGGCGTGTAAAATTTATTCTAACGGAAAAAATCTTATGTGTCAACCAAAACCAGACACTTTTTTTCGAGCTCCTGCCATATACTGTTGTGAGTGCTATGGAAAGGAGAATCCGTGATGAGAGAAACACAGGACCCCAATGCAGATCTGGAAGATCTCATTTACGATGAGGAATGGGCCGGGCCCAGTGAGCGTTGAAGAAGCAGGCGAAAATGCCTGCTTTTTTATATTTCCTACTTTACAGAATGCCATTCTTGGGATATAATATCCGAAAGTATGCAATTTTTAGGAAATGAGAGTAAAGGCATGAATATTGAATTTGATACCTATAAGCAGAAGCTGGGAGAAATCCGTCCCACCCTGGATGATCTGGCAGGCTCTTTGAATCTGGAAGGGCTTCAGAATGAGCTGGAGCGGCTTCACGCCATGCAGGAGGCTCCCGGTTTCTGGGATAACCCGGAAAAGAGCCAGCAGGTGGTTATGAAGACCAAGACCATCGAGAATAAGCTCAGCCGCTACAAGAATATGGTCAGCTCCTGGGAGGATATGATGACCATTTGCGAAATGGCAGCGGAGGAGGATGACGATTCCATGCTGCCGGAGCTGAAGGAAGGCTTCCAGAAGCTCTCCGAGAATATGGAGCGGTGCCGTCTGGAGACCCTGCTCACCGGCCAGTACGACAAGAACAATGCCCTCATGAGCTTCCACGCCGGTGCCGGCGGTACCGAGGCTCAGGACTGGTGCCAGATGCTCTACCGGATGTATACCCGCTGGGCCGAAGCCCACGGCTACACCTACAAGATTCTGGACTATCTGGAAGGGGAGGAAGCGGGCCTCAAGTCTGCGGACATTCTCATCGAGGGCGACAATGCCTACGGCTTCCTGAAGGGGGAGAACGGCGTGCACCGCCTGGTTCGAGTGTCTCCCTTTGACGCCAACGCCCGGCGGCAGACCTCTTTCTCTGCGGTGGAGGTCATTCCCGAAATCCAGGACGACAGCCAGGATGTGGACATCCGTCCTGAGGATTACGAAATGCAGGTGTTCCGTTCCTCCGGTGCCGGCGGTCAGCACATCAACAAGACCAGCTCCGCCGTCCGTCTGATTCACAAGGCCACCGGCATTGTGGTGTCCTGCCAGACAGAGCGGAGCCAGTTCCAGAACAAGGAAACCTGTCTGCGGATGCTCCGTTCCAAGCTGGTGGAGATCAAGGAGCGGGAGCACCTGGAGAAAATCTCCGACATCAAGGGCGTGCAGCAGAAGATCGAGTGGGGCAGCCAGATCCGCAACTATGTGTTCATGCCCTACACCCTGGTGAAGGACACCCGCACCGGCTGCGAAACCTCCAATGTCAACGCCGTGATGGACGGTGCGCTGGACCCCTTCATCAACGCCTATCTGACCTGCGCCGCCACCGGCAACTGGGTCACCAAATAATCGAAAATATCCCGGGTTTCCCCTTGAAATTTGAAAAAGTCTGTGCTATAATGTATGAGCTTATTGTGAATCCGTGTTTTTGCGGATGTGAAATTACGAAACATTCCCCACAAAGGGTGTGACTGCTGTGGGAGGGAGGTTACGAAATGGAAGTTTTGAAGACTGTTCTCATTGTTCTGGAGCTGATTGCCAGCCTGGCCCTGATTGTGGTTGTGCTGATGCAGTCCGGCAAGGAGTCTGGCCTGTCCGGTGCGATTTCCGGCAACAGCAACTCCTACATGAACAAGAACAAGACCGGCGGCCTGGACAAGATTCTGGCCACTTCCACCAAGTGGATTGCACTGGTGTGGATTCTGCTGGCTCTGAGCCTGAGCCTGATCTGACAAATTAAGACCACAGGTTTATCTGTGGTCTTTTTGTTATGGTGGATAAATTTTATGTGCGAAACAATGCTCAGTGATAAAATGGAGGCGTTTTTATGGAAGCAATCAAATTAGCAGGTCTGGAGCCCAAGGCGTTTATGGGGTATTTTGAAGCCATCTGTGCCATTCCCCACGGCTCCGGCAATACCAAGGCCATCAGCGACTACCTGGTAGCCTTTGCCAAGGAGCAGGGGATCTCTTATATTCAGGATTCCCTGAACAATGTGATTATGTTCCAGGAGGGAACTGCCGGATATGAGGACCATCCCCCTGTGGTGATTCAGGGACACATGGACATGGTGTGCCAGAAGGATGCGGACTGCCCTATTGATATGGAGAAGGAAGGGTTGGATGTGACCCACGACGGGGAATGGATATTCGCCAAGGGCACCACGCTGGGCGCAGACGACGGCGTTGCGGTGGCCTACGCCATGGCACTGCTGGCGGACAAGACCATTGCCCACCCCCCGCTGGAAGTGATTATCACCGTGGACGAAGAAACAGGTATGTTCGGCGCGGCGGACATTGATCTTTCCCAAGTCCGGGGACGCACCCTTATTAACCTGGACTCCGACGACGAAGGAATATTCACCGTATCCTGCGCCGGCGGCGCAAGAGCTCACATGACTTTGCCGGTGGAGCGCCGTGCCATTTATGGTCCCTGTGTCCGTCTGGTGGTGGAGGGCCTGCGGGGTGGCCACTCCGGTGCGGAGATTGACAAAAACCGGGCTAACGCCAACAAGGTTATGGGACTGCTTCTGGAGCGGGTTCAGAAGATTATGCCCATCAGCCTGACCCAGCTCTCCGGCGGTGATAAAGACAATGTGATTCCCTATTTCTGCCAGTGCACCTTGGTCACTCTGGGTATGAACCCGGAGCGGATCAATGAAATTGCACGGGAACTGGAGGAGGTGATTCGCCGGGAGTATGACGAGCCCAACGTCTCCATCCACGGGGACAATGTGGATGCCCTGGGGGGCAACGGTCTGAGCACAGAGGATACTGCCCGGGTGATTGCTCTGCTGAACAGCGTACCCAATGGTATCCAGGCCTGGAGCCAGGACATCCAGGGCCTTCCCCAGACCAGCCTGAACCTGGGTGTGCTGATGCTGGAGGACAACCTGGAACTGGAGTTTGCGGTGCGCAGCAGTGTCAACCAGGAGAAGCGGGAGCTGCTGGACCGGCTGATTGAGGTGGCGAAATTCCATGGTGCCCAGTATACGGAGTCCGGGGACTATCCTGCCTGGGAGTACAAGAAGGATTCCCGCCTGCGGGATGTGATGGTAAAGTCCTACCGTCAGCTGTTTGGCAAGGAGCCGAAGGTGCAGGCTATCCATGCCGGTCTGGAGTGCGGCCTTCTCAGCGAGAAGCTGCCGGGGCTGGACTGCGTGTCCATCGCACCGGATATGCGGGATATTCACACCAGCCGGGAGCGTCTGAACATCGCCTCCACGGAGCGCACCTGGAAGCTCCTGGTGGAAGTTCTCAAAAATCTGTAACCTGACAAAATGACCTGCCTCGGGTAGCTGCTCATAAAACAGGTTTTACGAAACAAGAATTATGGCAGTTGCCATGCAAGGGTTGCTGACAACAAGGGTATGCGCCTCAACGGGTGCATACCCTTTTGTTTTGTGTATGAGTAATAGCAAAAAGAATACGGCTTATCAAGGTTGAAATAAACGGGCTTCGCCCGACCTTGACAATCCGTTTTCTTTTGCTTTTGGCAAGCAAGAGGGCAATGCCTAAAGTGGCATTGCCCTCAAAAACATGGTGGGATGAGGAACAGTATTATCCCTTCAACAATCATCGCTTTCAAAGGAAAAATACAGCCGTTTTCAACCTTTATTCGCACTCGAATTCTATTTTCTCAAATAGATATCCGGTAACACAACAGCAGTTTCCTCTGTGTCATCTTCACCTTTCCACGCAACGATAAAACGGATACTTGCAGAATAAGGAATATATCCGCGTTCATGCAAAGTTTGAAGTCTCTCGCGACACGCTTTTGAAAACTTGGCAATGCGCACACTTCTGCCATTCAGTTCGGCAGAAAGATATGCATCTGTGAGAAACAGTGGAATACCGCTTTTGAGTTGGAACACAACTTCTTTTTTGTCTTTGAAGAAATCAAGAACAACATCCTTATGTGTCAACTGTAAAGAAATTTCCTCCGGCTCGCCGTATTCATTATTGTCCTCGGAACGGGCTATACCGGGTAAATCGAATGCCGAAAACAGATTTGTGTTGCAGTGAATGTACAACGAGTCTTTTGCTCTTGTCATGCCTACATACAGCTTGCGCTTTTCTTCGTCAGATATAGCGGTGTTTCCACTCAGCATCAAGTAAACCGCGTCAAATTCACGCCCTTTAGCCTTGTGAATAGTGGATACATAAATTACTTCACGCTCATCATCATAAAAATCCTCGTAGTTGGATTCTTTGATGAATTCCTCAAGATCGGTGCGATACTTTGTTGGGTTTATTGCTTCAAAATCGCGCAGAAGGTTTTTACAGATTTCAAGGCAAGGACTACCACTATAAGCCTCGAACAACTGCTTTTTCGCTCTGTTCCAAAGATCATTCGAGATAACGGGAGATTTTAGTGATTGATCAATTTGCTTCAAGAAAAAGCGCAGTTCCAGCAAATTATATAACCGGAAACCATCGAGTGACTGAATGAGCTTGGCTCGAACTCCGTTTTTTAGCAGAAGCCCAAGTATTTGAAGCGCTTCGTCATTTGTGTTTGTCAGCACGCAGCATTTGCCGCTACCGCGGGTTTCAAGAATTTGATTAACCACTGCGGTTGCCATATGTTTGCTGCAATGGCGTGTAATGCTGACTGTTCCTTCATCGTTTTGAACTGCTTCGATAACTGTAGATTTCATGCGGTTTCGTATAGAGGAAACAAATTCATTGGCAAGCGAGACGATCGCAGTTTTGCTGCGGTAATTTTCTGTCATTTCATATTTTACCGCACCGTAATCTTCAATTAGCGACCTCAAATATCTGGAGTCGGAACCGCGAAATTCATAGATGTTTTGGTCGTCATCACCAACCGCTATGAGCCGCATGTCATCATTATTTTGCATCAGGGCACGAACTAACTCAAACTCATTTGCATCCATATCCTGTGCTTCATCGATTACAAGGACACTTTTTGTGATCCTTCCCTGCTCAACCTCGCCATTACGGATAAGTTCAGCAGCATTCTTTACAACATCTTCGACACCTTCCAAGCTGCCGATTTTGCCGAGCAGATCAAAACAATACGAGTGGAAGGTTTTGATTTCCACAAAATTTGCAGCATTGCCAATAAGCGAAAGAAGGCGTTTTTTGAACTCGGTGGCAGCAGCGCGAGAAAATGTAAGCATCAAAAGCTGTTCATGCTTTACATCTTCAAGCAACAGTAATGCTGCGAGCTTGTGGACGAGCACGCGGGTTTTTCCACTGCCGGGGCCGGCAGCAACCACAATATACTTTGAGTCTGCATCGTTGATGATTTGTGCCTGAATATCAGACAGTTCACCAAATAGTTGATGATACTTGTCCGGCGTAATGTTTCTGTCAATTTCTTTTGCACGATCACCCTTAAAGTATTTAGCGATGAATTTCCGAAAGTCCATTTGGAAATAGTCCTGAACAAATTGAAGTGCTTCATTGTAATCACGCACCATGAGATTTGCATACTCGCCCACTATGTGGATTTGACGAATCTTTTGCTTGTAGAATTCATCCAGAAAACGGTAATCATCAACCTTATACTTGATTCGGTTGTCGGTTACAAGACGCTTGATTTCCATGCCGTTATAGAGAACAAGAAAACCTCCCTCAAGTTTTAGGGCGCCGATCTTCGACAAATACAGTAGAGCATCCTCTACATCCGACAGGGCAACTTCACGATTATGTGTGTCCAGCCGGGGCATCCCCTTGTATTCATTGTGAAGTCCCACCAAGGAAAACAAGACGGGTTTTTCATCGCCCTCACCAACAGAAAGCTCATGCGCTTTTGCGTAAAGCACATCAAGGATAAATTTGCACAGCTCAATTCTTAAACGATATTTTTCAATTAGCTTTGATACCTCGAGCGAAGGAATAAGGCGGACAGACTTGGAAGAACCGCACTCCGATTTACGCACATAATTTTTGATCGTGAGATAGTACATCAATGTGCGCAAATTTTTTACGCTGGATACAGTGATTCCCTCAGAATGAGCCTGCTCATTCAACTCTTTGAGAATAAACTCGCAGCCATCTTCCGTTAATTGGGATAGAAGATAGTATTCAAGCTTTGCAAAACGATCCAAAATCAATGAAGACTTGTTTTCTGTATCATTTGCAAGAATATATGCAGACATATCCAGTGAATCTGCCAGCAGCCCCTCTTGACGCATCAAATTGACGGAGTTGATCACTTCATCCTTCGTCATGCCAAGGGTATCAGCGAGATAGTCTACTCTGGACTCTGCATCATCATTTCCGGCATTCGCGATACTCCGGCTGGAAATCAATGATTTAATAATGCGCTTTGCGTTGGTGCGCTGTTCTTCCGAAAACAGCGCAGACTGATCGATGCGGAAAGATGCCTCACGCATATCCTTCGCAAGGATACTTGTTGCATAAACATGCGGCATATTCCTGCCGCGTTTCACATAACCTGCGCTTTCCAGAGCAGAAATCGCTGTTTTAACACGAGTTTCAATATCGTTGACCGAGTCGTCCCATCCAGCTTGTCGAGCGACCTCCAAAGGTGAGCAACTTATACTCGGACGCAGTTTCGTTAAATCCTTGATTGCCTTCCACACTTGCTGTATCTCGCTGATACTCAGCTTTGTTTGATTAAGCAGAATGAAATGCTTGTCCAAGTCATTGTCGTTATAAAGCACATAACATTCTGCTTGCATGGAGGGATCACGCCCTGCGCGTCCTGCTTCCTGTACATAATCTTCGAGCGAGCTTGAGATGTCATAGTGGATGACCAACTTAACATCCTTTTTGTCAACGCCCATGCCAAAAGCAGATGTTGCAACAATAACTTTTATTTCATTTCTGATGAACGCCTCTTGATTTGCAATTTTATCATTTGGGTCCATTTTCCCGTTGAATGGTCTCGCCGGGAAACCATCACTGGTCAGCTTTTCTGCAATTTCTCGTGTGCGCTTGGTTCTGGATACATAGACAATCGTTGGGCAGTTTTTCTGCGCGATCAAATCCCGAAGTGCACTGTATTTTTCTTCATCGGTTTCCTTATACAAAACCGTGTAGTGCAAGTTCTCACGAGTTGCGGAAGAAGCGAAAATTTCGAGATCCAAATCCAGTTTTCTTTTG
Organism: Candidatus Faecousia excrementipullorum; assembly: GCA_018712825.1. Classification (GTDB taxonomy): domain Bacteria; phylum Bacillota; class Clostridia; order Oscillospirales; family Oscillospiraceae; genus Faecousia; species Faecousia excrementipullorum. The sequence goes on from DVGG01000003.1 coordinate 28,790, forward strand.
AAATAATCACAAATATCGCTGATTACTTTTTGCTTTGCTGTTGCTGTAAAGCAGGAAACAGGAATTGGCTTTTTGTCGCTCTTTTTCTTTTGTAATTCGCGGATAAAGTCGCCAATATACAGATAGTCAACGCGAAAATCTTGTCCCCATGCCGAGAAGCAGTGTGCTTCATCAATGACAAAACGAGCAACATTCCGCGAGACCAAAATCTTTTCAATCGTGCGAGAGCGCAATTGTTCAGGCGAGATATACAGCAAAGTTGCAGACCCGTTGGAGACACGCTCCAATGCGTTTGCTCGTTCAATAGGATCAAGCAAACCATTGACAGTTACCGCCTCGGTGATCCCTATGCTGTTCAGATTATCTACTTGATCTTTCATCAAAGATTGCAGAGGGGATATAACAACGGTCAATCCGTGGGCTGCTTTTCCCGCCATAAGTGCCGGAAGCTGAAAAGTAATAGATTTGCCACCACCGGTAGGAAAAACCGCGAGCAAGGACTTGCCATCTACTGCAGCTTGTGCAGCTCTTTCTTGAAGAGGTTCCCCATTGTATGTACGAAAACTGTCATAGCCAAAAATTCGCTTTAATTCTCTGTGAATATTGAGTGCATCTTTACAATATTCACATCCCTCCCGACAAGGTGTATTCCGAAG
>DVGG01000036.1 GCA_018712825.1 Candidatus Faecousia excrementipullorum
GCGTTGCGCAGCAACAATTTCCGGGCTTTTGTTGGAGGAACTGCACCTGGTTTTTCTACCAATCCTCCAAAAGGGGATGAAAGCCCATTTCCTTTTGCTTTTGCCGGTTTGGGACTTTATTGACAGTCTGAGCCCTGCCGGAAATCCCGGCAGGGCGATAGGGGTTTGGCTTAGTAGTTATCCTTCCGAACCTCGAAGAAGGCCTGGGGATGGTTGCACACGGGGCAGACCTCGGGAGCGGAAACGCTCAGCACCAGGTGGCCGCAGTTGCGGCACTCCCACAGGGTGACGCCGCTCTTTTCAAAGACGGCCTTGGTCTCCACGTTCTTCAGGAGGGCACGGTAGCGCTCCTCGTGGGACTTTTCGATGGCGGCAACGCCCCGGAACTGGGCAGCCAGGGCGGTAAAGCCCTCTTCCTCGGCTTCCTTTGCCATCCGGTCGTACATATCCGTCCACTCGTAGTTCTCACCCTGAGCGGCATGGAGCAGGTTCTCCTCCACGGAGCCCAGCTCACCCAGAGCCTTGAACCACAGCTTGGCGTGCTCCTTCTCGTTCTCGGCGGTCTGCAGGAACAGAGCGGCGATCTGCTCGTAGCCGGCCTTCTTGGCTACAGAGGCGAAGTAGGTGTACTTATTCCGGGCCTGGGACTCCCCGGCAAAGGCTTCCCACAGATTCTTCTCGGTTTTGGTACCGGCGTAGGGGTTTTTCTTTTGATTTTCCATGGTAAATTCCTCCGTTTACGGTAATATTTCAGGGCCTTTTGGCCGCCTGAGTGCATATTGGGGGCACAGGGCTATGGTAGCATCTCCCCTCGTTTCTGTCAACAGGAAAAAGTATCAGGTTCCGGTTTCTACCTGTCCCGGCCAGTCCAGAATCCCCCCGAACTCCACAATGTTGGTGTAGCCCAGGGCGGCCAGCTTTTTGGAAGCCTGCTTGCTCCGGTTGCCGCTGCGGCAGTACACCAGAATCAGCTGCGCCTTGTCCGGAAGCTCCGCCGGAGCCTCCGAGCCGATGGACTCGTTGGGGATGTTGATGGCTCCGGGAATGTGGCCGGAGGCAAACTCCTGCCCGGTGCGCACATCCAGGATAATATAGTTTTGTTCCGACTCCATCATCTCCATGGCAGTATCCATGGACACCTGCCGGTAGGACTGGGAGCCGCCGGAGGCGGCGCAGCCGGTGAGAAACAGGCAGGAAAGGAGGCACAGAAGCTTCTTCATACAATCACTCCTTGTTTTTGATTTTGCAAATCAGCTGGGTCATGGTGCCCATGGGGCAGTAGACGCACCAGCTTCTGGGCTTGAAAAGCACCATGGTCACAAGCCCCAGCGCCGTGGAGGTGAGCATGACGCTGTAAAAGCCGAAGGCGAACTGGGCAACGCCGGGATGCAACAGGGTCCCGTGATAGGCCCAGTGCCAGGGGAGCCGGAAGGTCCACAGGAGGGTCACCGCCTGCTTGAGCTGAGTCGTTCCGGCAAATACCAGGTAAGTATTCCACAGCATGATAAAAAATATAACAAAGAAAAAGATGAGAAAGCCGTAGCGGAAGGCCTTGCTTTTCATCCACTTAGGCACATCCCGCTTCCGGGAGAGGCCAAACCGGCCCCCCAGCAGGGAGAAAAGCTGCCCTCGTCCGCAGTAGCGGTTGCAGTAGCCCTTGGTTCCACTGACAATGGAGATAATCAGGGGAATGAAGAAGCACAAAAGCCCCAGCCAGGCAAACAGGATGTTGAAAAATCCCAGAATGAGGTAAGTCAGGGAGAAAATCCAAAGATAGTCATACCATTTCTTCTTCATTGGGCCGCCTCCTGCATGGTAATCACCGAGGCAGGGCACTCCTTGGCGCACTTGCCGCAGCCCACGCATTTTTCGGTGTCTACCTGGGCATAGAGCCCCTTGTAAACGGAAATGGCAGCCATGGGGCAGACCTTCCCGCAGCAGCCGCAGGCCACGCACAGAGCCTTCTCCACCAGAGCCTTTTTGAGGATTCGTTTTGCCATAGAACAACCTCCCGGTCGTTTTCTTGAGTATACACCGGAAGGCTTTTTTCTTCTGTGATAAAATCACACAATGGGATAAATCCATCCTGCGGGGGCAGGAATCTCCCCCATCTGGATTCCCAGAAGGGCAGAGCGGAGCTCCTGGAGGGTGGTGCTGCCGGAGAAGGTATAGACTTTGTCTTTGTCTGTAATCTTACCCACCGGGGAGATGACGGCGGCGGTGCCGCACAGGCCGCACTCGGAAAATTCCCCCAGCTCCTCCAGGGCGATGGGCCGCTCCTGGGTCTCCATCCCCAGATAGTCCCGGGCCACTTCCAGCAGGGACTGTCGGGTGATGGAGGGCAAAATGGTGGAGGACTTGGGGGTGATGAGGGTATTGCCCTTTACAAACAGCAGGTTAGCCCCGCCGGTCTCCTCCAGATAGGTGCGGGTGGCGGCATCCAGATACACATTTTCGTCAAAGCCCTGGGCGTGGGCCTCGGAGATGGGGTAAAGGCTCATGGCGTAGTTGAGTCCTGCCTTCACGTGCCCGGTGCCATGGGGGGCAGCCCGGTCATAGGGACAGACCCGCAGGGAAAGGGCAGGGGCGCTGCCATGGAAATAAGGCCCCACGGGAGAGCCGAAAATCCGCAGCTGGTAGGTCTCGGCAGGCTTCACTCCCAGCACAGCGCCGGTGCCGAACATCACCGGCCGCAGATAAAAGGAAGCGCCGCAGCCGTAGGGGGGGACCCACTTTTCGTTGGCCAGCACCGTCTGTTTCACCGCCTCCAGGAATTTCTCCTCCGGGTACTCCGGCATACACAGCCTCCGGCAGGAGGCGGCCATCCGCCGGGCGTTCAGCTCCGGGCGGAAGCATACGATCCTTCCGTCCTTGGTGGTGTAGGCCTTCATGCCCTCAAAGCAGGTCTGGGCGTATTGCAAAACCCCGGCACATTCGGATATGACCACCTGGGAATCCCCGGTAAGACACCCGGCATCCCAGGCACCCCCTGCGTAATTTGTCACAAATCGCTTGCCTGTGGGCTGATATCCAAAGCCCAGCCGGCTCCAATCCACATTTCTCTTTTCCATAATGACACCTCTTTTTATGGGCCTAAAAACTCCGCCGGCAGGTTTCCAAAACCGGCGCCGCTATAAAACTGCAATATCATATCCGGAATCTTGCATTTTGTCAAGGTAAAAACTGTATAAAATTGATTAAAATGCAAGATAAAAATTCTATCTTGCAAAAAACAGAAAACCTCTCTTTATTTTGCACCATCCATGGGCGATCATTCCTGCCGGGGAGAAAGGCCGGAGAAAAAAAGCTGCTTGGAATTTTTGCATAAAACATGAAAAATATTGAAAAAATTTTTTATAAAGGATTGACAAAGATTGGGGGATTGTGTATAATCCCTTTTATGGTGGATACCACCTAAGAATCCGACCCTGCGTTACAACCAGAAAATTTGGTAGGCTTTCACGGGGCATCAACTAACCGAAGAGAGGTAAATTCCATGTACGAAGACAAGACTTTAGTTTGCAAAGAGTGCGGCAACGAGTTCGTGTTCACCGCCGGTGAGCAGGAGTTCTACGCTGAGCGCGGCTTCCAGAACGAGCCCCAGCGCTGCAAGGCCTGCCGTGACGCTCGCAAGAACAGCGCCCGTGGTCCCCGTGAGTTCTTCACTGCTACCTGTGCCAGCTGCGGCGGCGAGGCCAAGGTTCCCTTCCAGCCCAAGTCCGACCGTCCTGTGTACTGCAGCGAGTGCTTCGCTAAGATGCGCAGCGAGGGCTAATCCCAAACAAAACGGCGCAGATCCTTCCGGGTCTGCGCTTTTTTTGTCTGATTTCTCATATTAAGGAGGCAATATCATGGCGGAGAGTCGTCCTGAGAGCTACCTGGAGGTTTCTCTGGGAGCGTTGCGGGAAAATGCAAAGGCCATTGTGGAATATGTACAGGTGCCGGTGATCGGCGTTGTGAAGTGTGACGGCTACGGAATGTCCCTGGAGGCGGCAGCCCGGGCCTGGGTGGAGGCAGGTGCCTTTATGCTGGGGGTGTCCACCCCCCGGGAGGCGCAGCACCTGCGCAGGGCAGGCTTCGACCAGCCCATGCTTCTCATGGCACCGGTGGCAGATGAGGGGCTTTTTACCCAGCTTCTGGAACTGGATGTGGTTTTCACTTTGTCCTCACCGGAAAATGCCCAAAATTATCTTCGTTGGTCGGAGGGAAAACCCGTCCGGGTTCACGTGGCGGTGGATACAGGCATGGGCCGCTTCGGCATCCCCTGGGAGAATACCCAAGCCCTGAAAGAACTCTATGCCCAAAAAGGCTTTTCCTTTGAGGGAATTTTCTCCCACTTTGCCAAGGCCTTTGAGGGGGCGTACACCATCACCAAAACCCAGCTGGAGCGGTTTTTGCAGGTGACGGAGGCCCTCCGGGCAGCCGGCTGCCCCATTGGCATCCGCCACATAGCCAACAGCAACGCCGCCCTCCGCTTCCCCCAGACCCGGCTGGACGCTGTGCGGGTAGGCTCTGCCCTCACCGGGCGGCTGTTCCCCAAGCCCCCCATCCCCCTGCGCCCTGCCGCCCGGTACCTGGCTCAGGTGGTGGAATGCAAGACCCTCCAAAAGGGGGATACCACCGGCTATGCGGCGGTGTGCCGGGTACAAAAGACCACCCGGGCTGCCATTGTGGCGGTGGGCAGCGAAAATGGCTACGGCTACGTGGGAGGGCCGGACAACTACCTGCTCCGGGATATGGTGTACTACTTCCGGGAGCTGTTCCGCCTGAGCCGGAAGCTGCCCGGGGTGACCTATCAGGGAAAACGCCTTCCCCTGGTAGGCCGGGTAGGGAACCAGTACACCCTCTTCGACGCCTCCGGCACCGATATACACCCCGGCGACTACGTGGAGGCCCAGGTCCCCACCGTCATCCCCCGCACCAATCTGGCCTTTGTAGAGGAATAAGCCTCAGGGCCCATTGCCAAACGCAATGGGCCCTTTCCAGCCCCAAAGGCTCCCTTGTTAAAGGGAGCTGGCAAAAATCTCTGATTTTTGCCTGAGGGATTCACAGTAGGCACTTTTTCAAAGTATAAACCCATGTGAAGCGGCAAAAGCCCATAGCTCCCTCCGGGAGGGAGGTACAAACGAAGCCTTCTGCAAGGTAACGATACCGGGAAATTTTAGGGAATAGGGCATATGTAATAGGTTCGGCGGACAAGCCGCCGATACCGGGCGGGTCAGGGAAAAAACGAATTGCAGAAAGCCACCGTGCGAAAATGTCTGCGGCGACTCGCCGCCGGGCACTGCCCACCCGCAAAGAGTTTACAAAAAATTCCTTTGCCCAACAGGGGATTGTGGGATATAGTATAAGTAAGGAAATAATCAGGAGGTGGCAACTGTGCGCATTCAATTTATCGGTGCAACCCATGAAGTGACCGGCAGCTGCACGCTGCTGGAGGTCTGCGGCAAGCAATACCTGGTGGACTGCGGCATGGAGCAGGGGAAGGACACCTTTGAAAACGTCCCCCTGCCGGTGTCCGCCGGGGACATTCAGGCGGTCTTTCTGACCCACGCCCACATTGACCATTCCGGTATGCTGCCCAAACTCTACAAAGAGGGCTTCCGGGGCTCTATCTACGCCACGGAAGCCACCTGCGACCTGTGTGACATTATGCTGAGGGACTCTGCCCACATCCAGATGTCCGAGGCGGATTGGCAGAACCGGAAGGCCCAGCGGGCAGGAGAACCCCTGGTGGAGCCGGTGTATGACTTAAACGATGCCATCGGCGCCATCTCCTGCTTCCGCAGGTGCCACTACGGCGAGCTGATTCACATGGGGGAGGGCATTGAAATCCGGTTTACGGATGTGGGGCACCTGCTGGGCTCCGCCTGTATCGAGATGTGGCTGAAGGAGGATGACGAGACCCGGAAAATCGTCTTCAGCGGCGATGTGGGCAATACCAACCAGCCCATCATCAAAGACCCCCAGAAGGTGGCCCATACGGACTACCTGGTGATCGAATCCACCTACGGCGACCGGCTCCACGAAAAGCCCAAGGATACCCTGGAGGAGCTGGCGCAGATTATCAAAACCACCCTGGACCGGGGGGGCAACCTGGTGATTCCCTCCTTTGCGGTGGGCAGAACCCAGGAGATGCTCTATGCCATCCGGCAGATTCACCACAAAGGGCTGCTTCCGGACTATCCGGAATTTCCGGTGTATGTGGACAGTCCCCTGGCGGTGGAGGCCACAGGCATCTTCCTCCAATGCGACCACAGCTGCCTGGATGAGGAAACCCTGGCCCTGGTAAAGGAGGGCATCAACCCCATCTGGTTCCCGGGGGTGACCCTCTCCGTCACCTCGGAGGAATCCAAAGCCATTAACTTCGACACCCGGCCCAAGGTGATTCTCTCGGCCAGCGGCATGTGCGAGGCGGGCAGAATCCGCCATCACCTGAAGCACAACCTGTGGAGTGAGAAGAATACCATCTTGTTTGTGGGCTACCAGGCAGAAGGGTCTCTTGGCAGAAGGCTTTTGCAGGGTGTTCCCGCTGTGAAGCTCTTTGGAGAGGAAATTGCGGTAAAAGCCCAGATCCGGGAGCTCCACGGCACCAGCGGCCACGCCGACCAAGCAGGGCTCATTGCCTGGCTGGAGGGCTTCCAGGAAAAGCCTCAGATGGTATTTGTGAACCATGGCGACGATGAAGCTTGCACCGCCTTCCGGAACCTGCTGCGGCAGAAGGGCTATGCTGCGGAGGCCCCCTTCAGCGGCATGGAGTACGACCTGAGAACCGGGCGGATGACCGCCTACCGGGAGGGCATCCCGGTGAAGCGGGAGCAGAAAGCCCAGTCCCGGGCCCAGGCGGTATACGCCGAGCTTCTGGCGGCGGCAGAGGGCCTGCTGGCTCTGGCGAAAAAGAGCAAGGGCCGCACCAACAAGGATTTGGCAAAATTCACCGCCCAGATTCGCAATCTCATAGAAAAGTGGAAGTAATCCCATGAAAAACACCCATGGAAGTTCCGTTCTTCCATGGGTGTTTCTTCACATACGGGCAGCGCCTGCGGCTTTGAGCTGAAGCTGCAGCTTGTCTGCAATAAGGGCGATGAATTCGGAATTGGTGGGCTTGCCTTTGGTGTTGGACACGGTGTAGCCGAAAAACCGCTGCAAGGTGTCCAGATCCCCTCTGTCCCAGGCCACCTCGATGGCGTGGCGGATGGCCCGCTCCACCCGGCTGGGGGTAGTCTGGAAGGCCTTGGCCACCTGGGGGTAGAGTACCTTGGTAATGGCGTTGATTACATCCATATCTCCCACGGCAATGATGATGGCCTCCCGGAGATACTGGTAGCCCTTGATATGGGCGGGAACGCCGATTTCGTGGATGATGTTGGTGACCATGGTTTCGATGTTGGGCTGTCCGGACTGCTTGGAGGGCAGCACCTTGACCTGCTGGGAATCCCCCCGGATTTCCTGGAGCCGTTCTACCAGGGCATCCATATCGCAGGGCTTCAGCATCAGATACCGCACTCCCAAATTGGCACTGGCGGAAGCCACATAGTCGGTGATAAATCCGGATGTAGCCAGCACCACAGGCCGATGCTCCATGGTGCTGAGGGCTTTCAGGACGGAGATGCCGTCCTTCTTTGCCAGCATCAGATCCAGCACCAGAATGTCCGGTCTTCGCTGGGAAACCAGAAGCACCGCCTGTTCCCCTTCGTTGGCGGTGCCCACTACCTGAAAGGCCTCGGTTTTTTCCAGAGCTGCCGTCAGATAGCTGCAAAAATCCTCTGAATTGTCTGCAATAATTACACTTGTTCGATGATCCATAACTTCCTCTCCTGACTTCTCAAGATTGCTCTCCCTTCTGCGGCAGGCGACCCTACCTGATTTGCGACAAATATAATTTAGCATAATAGAGCATATTTTGCAAGGACAAACCGAAACAATCGCTCGACAAAAATGCAGAGAAAATTACGAAAAATGATAAAATTCCAAACAAATCGACAGCAATCGCCCTGTGGATAAAAATGCCTTTCAAGTTGACGAAGGCGGACAGATGTTATACAATGGAGAAAACTTTTTTGGAGGAATGTGCCATGAATGAAGTATGGAATCTGGAGCCGATTTACAAGGGCTTCTCTGACCCTGCCTTTGCCCGGGACTATGAATCCCTGAAGGCTCTGGTGCAGGAGCTGAAAACCTTTTCCGATGGTCTGGAGGGCATGGAGCCGCTGGCGGGGCTCACCCGGGGCATTGCCCTGGAAGAAGAGCTGACCCGGCTGGTGGAAAAGCTCATTGAGTATGCCAGCCTGCGCCAGTCCGCCGACACCCGGGACCAGGAGGCCGGTTCCCAGATGGGCCGGATTATGGCCCTGTACTCCGACACCGCCGCCCCTCTGGCTGCCTTCTCCCAGTGGGCCAGCAGCCTTGAGAACCTTCAGGAGCTGGTGGCAGGGGATGAGAACCTCCGGGACTATGGCTACTATTTTGAGAACATGAAAAAGTCCAGCCGTTACCTGCTCCCCGGCATGGGTGAGGAGATTATGGCCCGGATGGAGCTCTCCGGCGGCAGTGCCTGGGCAGACCTTCACTCCTACATCACCAGCACCCTGCCTGTCAAGTACCGGGACAAGACCATCAACCTGTCTGCGGTGCGGAACCTGGCTTACGATGAGGATGCCCAGGTACGGAAGGACGCCTACGAGGCAGAGCTGGCGGCATACCCTGCCATCCGGGACTCTGCGGCCTTCGCCCTGAATTCCATCAAGCTGGAGACCATCAGCGATTGCAAGCTCCGGGGCTACACCTCCCCCCTGGACAGAACCCTGGAAAATTCCCACATGGAGAAAAAGACCCTTACCGCCATGCTGGAGGCCATGGACGAGTACCTGCCCAAGTTCTGGCAGTACCTGAAGGCCAAGGGCAAGGCCCTGGGTCACGAAAACGGCCTTCCCTGGTATGACCTGTTCGCCCCCGTGGGCAAGGCTTCCACCAGGTTTACCACAGAGGACGCCCGGAATTACCTGGTGAAGCTGTTCTCCGGCTTTGACCGGGAGCTGGCGGACATGGTGGCCAAGGCTTTCGATGAGGCCTGGATTGACTTCTACCCCAGAGACGGCAAGGTGGGCGGTGCCTTCTGCGCCGGGGTGGAGTGCCTGGGGGAGAGTCGGATTCTCACCAACTTCGACGGCCTGTTTACGGACGTGGTGACCCTGGCCCATGAGCTGGGACACGCCTTCCACAACCAGTGCATCCGCAGCCACCGGCCCCTGAACCACGACTACTCCATGCCTGTGGCGGAGACCGCCTCCACCTTCAATGAGTGCGTGGTGATGGCTGCCGCCATTGCCGGCGCCAGGGATACCCAGGAGCAGCTGGCCCTTATCGAATCCCAGCTCCAGGACGCCACCCAGATTATCTGCGACATCTACTCCCGGTACCGCTTTGAGACCATGGTCTTTGCAAACCGGGAGCAGGACTTCATGCACGCCGACACCCTGTGCGGCTTCATGGAAAAGGCCCAGAAGGAATCCTACGGCGACGGCCTGGATCCTGAGTTTCTCCACCCCTATATGTGGGTGTGCAAGGGCCACTACTACGGCCCCACCTTCTACAACTTCCCCTACGCCTTCGGCGGCCTCTTTGCCCGGGGCCTGTACGCCCAGTACCAGCAGGAGGGCGAGGCTTTCGTACCCAAGTACAAAAAGCTCCTGTACACCACCACCGTTGCCAGCGTGGAGGATACCGCCAAGGTGGCAGGCATTGACTTAGGAGACAAGAACTTCTGGCGCAGCGCTTTGCAGACCATTGCCGACCAGATTGATTTGTTCTGCAAACTGATTGGAGAGTAAACCATGGAAAAGATTGCGGAACTGAGAAACTTTCTGGACAGCGCCCACAGCGTCTACCACGCCGTTGCAGGCCTTGTGTGGGATCTGGAGGCGGCAGGCTACACCTGCCTTTCTGAGGGGGAAGGCTGGGAGCTGGTCCCCGGGGGCAAGTATTACCTGACCCGGGGCGGCAGCGCCCTCATCGCCTTCCGGGTGCCGGAAGGGGAGCCCACCGGATTTTTGATGAGCGCCAGCCACTCCGACCGTCCCACCTTCAAGGTGAAGGAAAACGGAGAGCTTGCCGGCACCTACACCCGCCTTTCCGTGGAGAAATACGGCGGAATGATTATGAGCACCTGGCTGAATCGGCCTTTGTCCCTGGCAGGCCGGGTGCTGGTGGAGACCCCTGTGGGGGTGGAGAGCCGGCTTTTGGACATTGACCGGGATTTGCTCCTGATCCCCAGCGTGGCCATCCACATGAACCGGAAGGTGAATGAGGGCTACGCCTGGAACCCGGCGGTGGATACCCAGCCCCTGATGGGTGGGAAGGACAGCGCCGGAAAGCTTCAGGAGCTTCTGGAAAAGACCGCCGGGGGCAAGGTGCTGGGCCATGACCTGTACCTGTACGTCCGGCAAAAGTCCTCCCTCTGGGGCCTTTCGGAGGAGTTTCTCTCCGCTCCTGCCCTGGATGACCTGGCCTGTGCCTGGGGCTGTACCCAGGGCTTCCTGAACGCAAAGGACAGCGGCAGCCTTCCGGTGCTGTGCGTGTTCGACAGCGAGGAGGTAGGCTCCAGCTCCGTCCAGGGCGCAGCCTCCTGCCTGCTGGAAAGCGTGCTGGGCAGAATCTGCCAGGCCCTGAATCTGGATAAGGAGCGGATGCTGAGCAACGCCTTCATGGTGTCGGCAGACAACGCCCACGCCATCCACCCCAATCACCCGGAGTATGCCGACGGCCAGAACGCCCCGGTGCTGGGTGGGGGTGTGGTGCTGAAGTTCAACGCCAACCAGCGCTACACCACCGACGGGGTATCCGCCGCCATCTTCCGGAAGGTGTGCAGGAAGGCAGAGGTTCCGGTGCAGACCTACTACAACCGGGCAGACCTCCCCGGCGGCTCCACCCTGGGCAATATCTCCTTGTCCCATGTGTCCGTGCCCACCGCCGACATCGGCCTGCCTCAGCTTGCCATGCACGCAAGCTATGAGACCATGGCAGCCTCCGACGTGACCGCCCTGGTGGCGGCCATGACCGGCTACTACGGCAGCACCCTCACCTGCCAGCGGGACGGCAGCTACATTCTTGCATAACCCTTTCCCCGGAGCGCAAGCTCCGGGGTTTTGTTTAATCTACACAAAAATGACCGTCGATTTTTGGGGGGGAACCTGGAAATTGTTGCATAAACCGCCTTGCAACCCATGGGAAAATATGATAAAATTCTCCTATCCGGGCATTGTGTGTCTACTCCACAAAATAGGCCCACGATGTTAATAAAAGGAGGATATGTTAACCCCGTCTGACTCACGGTGCGGCAGTGTGGAGACCTGTCGTAATACTGACCTCAGCAAGCCTGGGGCAGCGAGAGCATACGCGAGGAGTCGGTATGCTTAGAGTCGAAGTGTATGGCAAGTGTAACCCTGAAGAATGTGATGAAGATCTACCCCTACAACGGCGACGATGCCAAGAAAGCCAAGAAGAAGAAAAAGGGCGACCATCACGAAGAAGAAAAGAAGGTTAACCTGCAAATCACCGACAGAGGTGTGGTGGCTGTGCAGCAGTTCAACCTGGAAATCGCCGACAAGGAATTCATCGTTCTGGTTGGTCCCTCCGGCTGTGGTAAGTCTACCACCCTGCGTATGATTGCAGGGTTGGAGGAGATTACGGAAGGTGAGCTGTACATCGGCGACCGCCTGGTGAACGATGTGGCCCCCAAGGATCGGGATATTGCCATGGTATTCCAGAACTACGCTCTGTACCCCCACATGACCGTTTACGAGAACCTGGCCTTCGCCCTGAAGCTGCGTCACACCCCCAAGGATGAGATCAAGCGGAAGGTTGAGGAGGCAGCCGCCATCCTGGACATCACCCAGTACCTGGGCCGTAAGCCCAAGGCTCTGTCCGGCGGTCAGCGTCAGCGTGTGGCCATCGGCCGTGCCATTGTCCGTAACCCCCAGGTTATGCTGATGGACGAGCCTCTGTCCAACCTGGATGCCAAGCTCCGTAACCAGATGCGTGCCGAGATCATCAAGCTCCGCAAGAGCATCGACACCACCTTTATCTATGTTACCCACGACCAGACCGAGGCCATGACCCTGGGCGACCGGATCGTCATCATGAAGGACGGTTTCATCCAGCAGATCGGCACTCCCCAGGAGGTCTTTAACCATCCCTACAACCTGTTCGTAGCCGGATTCATCGGCTCTCCCCAGATGAACTTCTTTGACGCCAAGCTGGTCAAGGAAAACGGCAAGTACGTTGTCTGCCTGGGCAGCTACAAGGTGGCTCTGTCCGAGGAGAAGCAGAAGGCTCTGAGCGCCAACAACGTGGCCGAGCAGGACGTGACTCTGGGTGTCCGCCCCGAGCACATTACCCTTACCGATTCCGGCGTAGCAGCCAAGGTGGATGTGAGCGAAATGATGGGCTCCTCCGTACATCTGCATGTAAACGCCAATGGCAAGGATGTGGTCATCATCGTTTCCACCATGGATATGACCGGCGCACAGGTTGCAGCCCTGACCACCGGCGCGAACGTGCAGTTCGCCTTCGGCGGCAACAACTGCCATGTCTTCTCCAAGGAGACCAGCATCAACCTGGAAGCCTGATACCCAAGCTGCTTTTGCAGGCCTGCCCCTGGCAGGCCTGCTTTTTTGTGAAATGTTCTAAAATTGTGGAATTGAGCGGAAAATTTCCGCCGGTTCCCTTGACAAAACATAAGAATCGTATTATTCTCATATGGTATGCTGCCGTGGGAAAAGGTATTTTTTCCCATGTATGGGTCTGAGAATGTACGAAACGGGTGATACTAACTCTGGCACCCGGACCCGGGACGGCTCATACACTATATCTGGATGAGGGTGCCGGACACCTTCTGATAAGGAGCTTTTCTATTGCGTAAAAGTGGTATTCTGATGCACATTACCAGCCTGCCCGGGCCTTATGGATTGGGTACCATGGGCAAGGCTGCCTATGATTTTGTAGATTTTTTGGCTGCGGCGGGGCAAAGCCTCTGGCAGATTCTGCCCCTGACCCCTACGGGCTACGGGGATTCTCCCTACCAGTCCTGCTCCGCCTTTGCCGGCAACGAATATCTCATTGACCTGCCCACCCTCCAGCAGGAGGGACTTCTGGAGCCGGGAGAGCCGGAGGGCTTTTCCTGGGGGCAGGACCCCAAACGGGCAGACTTCGGCCTTTTGTACCAGTCCCGGCGGAAGGTGCTGGCTCTGGCCTACGCCCGGTTCCGGCCGGATGGGGACTACGAGGCATTTTGCCGGGAGAACGCCCACTGGCTGGGGGATTACGCCCTGTATATGACCCTGAAGGATCAGTTCCAGGGCCTTCCCTGGTACCGGTGGGAGGAACCCCTCAAGCACCGGGAGCCGGAAGCTCTGTGGCAGGTTCGCCAGAGCCTGCGGGAAGAGCTGGACTTTTACAAGTTTATCCAGTACCAGTTCTACCGCCAGTGGAACGCCCTGCGGCAGTATGCCAAAAAGAAGGGCATTGCCATTTTGGGGGATGTGCCCATTTATGTGCCCCTGGATTCCTGCGAGGTGTGGTGCAATCCGGAGCTTTTCCAGCTGGACGAGAACCTGACCCCCACGGCGGTGGCAGGCTGCCCCCCGGATGCTTTCTCCGATGACGGACAGCTCTGGGGAAACCCCCTGTACCGCTGGGAGCGGCACAAGGCCGACGGTTACAGCTGGTGGATTCGCCGGCTCTCTGCCGCCGGACGGCTCTATGACGGGGTGCGGCTGGACCATTTCCGGGGCTTTGAAAGCTACTGGGCCGTGCCCTACGGGGACGAAACCGCCAAAAACGGAAAATGGGAAAAGGGCCCGGGGCTGGACTTTATAAAGGCCATGGAGAAGGCCTTGCCGGAGATTTCCTTTGTGGCGGAGGATCTGGGGCTTCTGACCCCGGAGGTTCTGCAGTTGCGGGAGGATTCGGGACTGCCGGGCATGAAGGTGCTGCAATTTGCCTTCGATTCCCGGGAGCCGTCGGAGTACCTGCCCTATCTCCATGTGAGAAATTCCGTGTGCTATACCGGCACCCACGACAATATGACCACCACCCAGTGGCTCCGGGAGGCCCCGGAGGCGACGGCAGCCTACGCCCGGGAATATATGTGCCTGACGGAAGAAGAAGGGCTTACCTGGGGTGTGATCCGCACCGCCATGGGAAGCGTCTGCGATTTGTGCGTGGTGCCTATGCAGGACTACCTGAACCTGGGGGGCGAGGCCCGGATGAACTTCCCCGGAACCATGTCCAATGCCAACTGGACCTGGCGGATGGAAGCGGGAAGCTGCACCCCGGCGCTGGCGGAAAAAATATACAATCTCACGGCCCTTTACGGGCGTTTGCATGAAACGAAAGAAAAAATTTTAGAGGCAAAAGGAGTAGAAAAGCATGAGTTATAATTGCCTGAACATTCTGAAGTGGACGGAGGCCCAGCTGAAGTACACCTGTGACGTATCTCTGCGGGATGCCACCCCCCAGCAGCTCCATGAGGCTCTGGGCCAGGCGGTGATGATGGCTATTTCCGAAAACTGGAACCATAGCAAGCACGCCCGTATGCACGAGCGGAAGGCTTATTACTTCTCCGCCGAGTATCTCATTGGACGGCTGGTGTATTCCAACCTGTATAACCTGGGGATTCTGGACGAGATGAAGAAGCTCTTTGCAGAGCAGGGCGTGGACCTGGCCATCCTGGAGGACATCGGGGATGCAGCTCTGGGCAACGGCGGCCTGGGCAGACTGGCTGCCTGCTTCCTGGATTCCGCTGCCAGCACGGACATTCCTCTGTCCGGCTACGGCCTGCGGTACAAGTTCGGCCTGTTCAAGCAGAGCTTTGACGAGTACGGCAGCCAGAAGGAGAATGCGGACGACTGGTCCAAGTACGGCGACCCCTGGTCCTACCGCCGGTATAACCACACCGTGAAGGTGTCCTTCCCGGACCACACGGTACTGGCAGTTCCCTATGACGTGCCTGTCATCGGCTACGGCACCAAGAACATCAACACCCTCCGGCTGTGGCAGTGCGAGGCCGAGGAGGAGCTGGACTTCAACGCCTTCAATGACCAGGACTACCTCCGAGCCCTGACCCAGAAGAACAAGGCCGAGGACATTACCCGTGTGCTGTACCCCAACGACTCCACCTGGGAGGGCAAGCGGCTGCGTATCAAGCAGCAGTATGTGCTGTCCTCTGCCTCTTTGCAGGATATGCTGCGGATTTATAAGACCGCCCACGGCTCCGACCTGTCCCACTTTGCGGACTTCTATGCGGTGCAGCTCAACGACACCCACCCTGCCATGTCCATCCCCGAGCTGATTCGCCTGCTGATGAAGGAGGGCATGGACTTCGACCAGAGCTTTGCCGTGGCCCAGAAGACCTTCTCCTACACCAACCACACCGTTATGGGTGAGGCTCTGGAGAAGTGGAACCTGGATTTGCTGCGCAGCGTGGTGCCGGAAATCGTGGACATCATCCTGCGGATTGATGCCAAGCTCCGTGCCGAGCACCCCGGCCTGTTCATTGTCCAGGACAATACCGCCCACATGGCAAACCTCAGCGTGTATGTAAGTTCTTATGTAAACGGCGTGGCAGAGATTCACTCCCAGATTCTGAAGGATGACCTGTTCCATCAGTGGTATCAGGTGTTCCCAGAGCGGTTCCAGAACAAGACCAACGGTGTCACTCCCCGGCGCTGGCTGGGCCTGTGCAACCCGGAGCTGACCCAGATGATCAAGTACCGGGTAGGCGGCGACTTCCTGAAGGATCTGGACCGTCTGAGCAAGCTCAAGCCCATGATCGACGACGACATGGTGCGCCAGTTCAATGACATCAAGCGCCAGAAGAAGGAGCAGCTGTGCCAGGTGGTTGCCAAGCACGAGGGCGTGGAGCTGAACCCCGACTTCATCTTCGACGTGCAGGTCAAGCGCCTCCACGAGTACAAGCGGCAGCTGCTGAACGCCCTGTCCATCGTGGATATCTACTTCCGCCTGAAGGACGGGAGCCTGCCTGACTTCCAGCCCACGGTGTACCTGTTCGGCGCCAAGTCCGCCCCCGGCTACGCCCGGGCCAAGGCCATCATCCGCTATATCAACCGCATTGCCAAGATGATCAACAGCGATCCCCAGGTGCATGATAAGCTGAAGGTGGTATTCGTTCAGAACTATAACTGCTCCTATGCCGAGCATATCATCCCCGCTGCGGATATTTCCGAGCAGATTTCCCCTGCAGGCACCGAGGCCTCCGGCACCGGCAACATGAAGCTGATGCTCAACGGCGCTGTGACCCTGGGCACCCTGGACGGCGCCAACGTGGAGATCGTGAAGGAAGCCGGCCAGGAGAACAACTATATCTTCGGCGCCACCGTGGAGCAGATCAACGCCAGCCGGGATTCCTACTATGCCCGGGGCATCTACGACACCAACCCCCGTCTCCATCGGGCCATCGACACCCTGGTGGACGGCACCGTACCCACGGACGACGACCAGAGAGAGCTGTACCATGCCTTGCTGGACGGCACCAGCTGGCACAAGGCAGACCACTACTTCCTGCTGCTGGACTATGAATCCTATATGGATGCCAAGCTCCGGGCCAACCGGGACTATGCCGACCGCCTTGCCTTCGGCAGAAAGTGCCTGATGAACGTGGCCAGCGCCTCCAAGTTCTCCTCTGACCGTACCATCCGTCAGTACGCCAACGAAATCTGGCACATCAAGCCCACCCAGCACTAAGAATAAGGCCGCAGCTTTTGGCTGCGGCCTTTTTGCGGAAAAGCCCTCGAAAATGGAGAGGCTACATAAGGAAGTAGCTTCTCCATTTGGCTGGTATCGCGACTTGCCGATACGACATCATTTATGCATAATCGCGCTCTGAAAGCGGTATGCGTTGCTTATGCTTCTTTTTTCCTACCTGCACAGTAGATTTTTCACAAATTCATATTTGAAACCTCAAATTATGTAGGTGGTTATACCACCTCATAGGGATTTAATAAAGACCTCCGAAACCGTTGAAAATAAAGGATTTTTCGCACTCTGCTCGCCTTATCCCTTTATACGATTTCACACCGTTTTACCCTTGCTCCGAGAGATTATAAGGGCAAAAGCAAGGGCAGGAAAAAACTGATAACACGATATAACAAGGTGTGGCAATCGGAAAACTGTGGCATATGTGCGAATATATTATAACGGAGGATTTTAATGGACAAGTACATTTATGATGAAAGCAACGGTCTTTGGTATGAACTGCAAGGAGATTATTATACCCCTTGCCTGACCTTACCAGCCGAAAAAGAACACAAGCCTATCGGCTTATGGGGGCAGCGGCACTTGCGGTATCTGAAAGAATATCGTAGAGCCACCTACATAACCCTGCTCACAAGCGGCAGGCTGAACGCTTACCTTGCCGACATCGACAGACAGGCGCAGGAGCGCATGGAAAGGCTCACGGAGCAGATGAAACGGGCGCAGGGTATCACAGAGCAGCTAAAGGCGGAAAACGCCTTAGAATGGGTGCAGAGAATGAATAACATACGGGCGTGTGCAAGGGAGATTGTGGAGAGGGAAATTATTTTTTCATTGAGATAAGCGAGATTGAATGTAAATATATTTTGAATAAAAGTCAAAGTTACTTGACTTTTCAGGGCGATTTATGCTAACCTTAATTGTGAAGTAGAATGAGGAGTGGGATATGCACTTATGAAAGTAGGATAAGTATTATGGCTAAAAATTTGAAACTTAAGGCTGCACGGGCTGCACGGGATATGACTCAAAAAGATTTAGCTGAGGCTATTGGTGTTAGCCGTCAAACTATGAATGCTATTGAAAAAGGTGACTACTATCCGTCTGTAAAACTCTGTATAGAGATATGTAAGGTGTTAGGGAAAACATTAGACGAGTTATTTTGGGAGGAATAGATTGTGAGAAAAATAAAGAAATTAGATGAACTTCAACTATTAAAAAGAGGAAATATATTTAAACATGGTATGTTTTGCCTTATAGGCTTACTACTACTTAATACACTATTATATTCGCAAGGAATAGAATGGGCATCGGGGAAATGGGCTGAATTAACAATTATTCTATTTACCATTGTTCTATGCAGTATCGAATTTATTTTATATGACATATATCCGTTAACAGAAAATAAGCAGAAACATTTAATATATTTTTTGGGATTGTTTGGTTTTGTGGCTCTCATAGCTTGTATTTACGATTTGATAGTTGGAAAGTCTGGTATAGTTGTCGATGGTAAAATTACAGAAACCGCTTTGGGAATTATTTATGGGTTTTTTGGCATCGCCCGGGCGAAGGGTCACTTCCATATCCACCTTTCTTCCCTTAATGCCGCCTAACT
>DVGG01000037.1 GCA_018712825.1 Candidatus Faecousia excrementipullorum
GGATCTTTTTCGCCATCCACGCAGAATGAAAAACAGGAAATACATACAGTATTCCACTGTTTTCCATTCTTTTGTCTGACGAAAAATCTCACGCTGCCAGCTCTTGCCAATTTATTCAGAGCTTCCCTAAATAAGAAAGGCAAAGATGTATGCGGAACACACTTCATCCGTGCAATGGTTTTGGAAAAGGGCGTGCTGAAATTTCTGCAAATCCTTCTTTGGTACATATCTGATTGCGAGGACTTGTTCCGTGAAAAACTCGGCGCCAAGCGTAATGAAGAATTCAAAAAAGAGCTGGCTGCAAAACGCAGACAGCATTGAACAGTTCATCCGTAGGGCGAAGAAATACCCAGAGCTGACGGAACTGACGCCGGCAGTCCTGCATGATCTTGTGAATAAGGTGTATGTTTGTGCTCCTGACAAAAGCAGCGGACATAGGGTGCAGGATGTGCAGATCAGCCTCGCCTGTATCGGTTTCCTACCCGAAAGCATTATCACAGAAATGGTCAATCACGCAGTAAAAAGCAGAACAGCGTGACTTCACGCCACGCTGTTCTCACTAAACACTATAAACCTGTCTTATTACGAACTACCTTCGGCAGGTCATTTTTTTACAGAAATTGCGTACCTGCGCATAATACCTCCCTCCGGGAGGGAGGTGTCTTGGGGCGCAGCCCCAAGACGGAGGGAGCCTGCGGGCGCAAAGCCAATTTGAAGAAAGTATGTGGTGCTTCCCGGGGGGTCACAGGTTTTTGGAGGTCATTTTTCACAAATAACTTGTTCTTGTGTATTCTCTTTCTATGTGATATGATGGTGCTATCGAAAACGGCAGCAGCCGAAACAAGGCAGGAGGAATCCCTATGGGCAAGTATATCATGGCTTTGGACTCCGGTACCACCAGCAACCGGTGTATTCTTTTTGGCAAGGATGGGGAAATTGTGGCAATGGCCCAGAAGGAATTTACCCAGTATTTTCCCCAGCCGGGCTGGGTGGAGCATGACCCGGAGGAAATTTATGCCACCCAGGTAGAGGTGGCCAGAATGGCCCTGAGCAACGGGGGGATTGCCGCCGGAGATGTGGCGGCCATCGGCATTACCAATCAGCGGGAAACCACCATTGTGTGGAACCGGCTCACCGGACGGCCTGTGTGTCCTGCCATCGTGTGGCAGTGCCGCCGGACGGCAGACCATTGCCAGGAACTGAAAAAGCTGGGCTATGGGGATTTCTTCCGGAAAAAAACCGGTCTGGTGCTGGACCCCTATTTCTCCGGAACCAAGCTGCGTTGGATTCTGGACCATGTACCGGGAGCCCGGGAGCAGGCCAGTGCCGGAGAGCTGCTCTTTGGAACGGTGGAGACCTGGCTCATCTGGAAGCTCACCGGGGGTAAGGTTCATGTCACGGACTACACCAACGCCTCCCGGACCATGCTGTTCAATATCCATACCCTCACCTGGGATGAGGAAATTCTCCGGCTCCTGGACATTCCCAAATCCATGCTGCCGGAGCCGATGCCCTCCAGCACCGTTTACGGACACACAGACCCGGGAATTCTGGGTGCCTCCATTCCCATCGCCGGGGCTGCGGGAGACCAGCAGGCAGCCCTCTTTGGCCAGACCTGCTTCCAGCCGGGACAGTGCAAATGCACCTACGGCACCGGAGCGTTCCTTCTGATGAATACAGGCAGTACTCCTATGGACTCTCAGAACGGCCTGGTGACCACCATCGCCTGGGGTTTGAATGGGAAGGTGAACTACGCCCTGGAAGGCTCCGTGTTTGTGGCCGGGGCGGCCATCCAGTGGCTTCGGGACGAGCTGCGCTTTTTGGAGTCTGCCGGGGATTCGGAATATATGGCCAACAAGGTGGACTCCACCAACGGCTGCTATGTGGTGCCGGCCTTCACCGGACTGGGCGCACCCCACTGGGATGCCTATGCCCGGGGGGTGATTGTGGGACTGACCCGGGGGGTGAATAAATACCATATTATCCGGGCCACCCTGGATTCCATCGCCTATCAGATGGTGGATGTGCTCCGGGCCATGGAGGCAGACGCAGGCATGGCCATCCCGGGACTGCGGGTGGATGGAGGAGCCAGCGCCAACAACTATCTTTTGCAGGTCCAGGCAGATCTGTGCAGCGCCCCGGTGCAGCGGCCCCATTGCGTGGAAACTACCGCCATGGGCGCAGCCTACCTGGCAGGCCTGGGGGTTGGCTATTGGGAAAGCCTGGAGGAAATCGAGAAGAACTGGCGCTGCGACCGGGTCTTTACCCCCCAGATTTCCCCTGAGGAACGCCAAACCCGCCTCACCGGCTGGCAGAAAGCCGTGGCTTGTGCTAAGGCGTTTGAATAAGAATGTACATAACAAAGGAATGAGTTTTATGATACGCTGGAGGTATTTTCCCAACTGTACAAAAATACCGGAACATCTGCAAGGGGTGATCACGGTGTTTGAGAATAATGAGAATCAGATTACCTCGGATAGTCACCAGCACAAGAGCGATGGGGTTTTGGCAATTCTCACAAAAGATTTTATTCAATGCGGTTTTCTGGTGGAACAGAGCAAAGCTAAGGATGATTTAATTAGGGTTCCTGTTTTGTATGGGGAAAACGGAAAAGAATCCCTGTCCTTTGAGGTGGATGCATACAATGCTGATACTAAAACCGTAGTCGAAGTTGAGGCAGGCAGAGGGTATACGAATTACCAGTTTTTGAAGGATTTTTTTGAGTGCTGCATGATGCAGGATGTGGATTATTTTTGTGTGGCAATTCGAAAGGATTATCGTGGACATAAAGATTTCGATTCGGTGTGTAATTTCTTTACGGCCATGTATGCAAGTCAAAGAATGATACTTCCGCTCAAAGGCATTCTTGTGATTGGGTACTGATAAATTTAGCTAAGAAAACAAATGTAAATTATATATGGAAAAAGGGAGAAGTCCACCGACTTCTCCCTTTGGTTATTTTATTTCCTGTTCCAGCCCGACAAACAGGTCTGACTGAAAGAAATTCTGAATGGTGATACCCAAGCCGTCACAGAGTTTTTGGAGGGTTGAGACTGTTGTGCTGTGATTCCTTCCGCTGATGATGTTG
Organism: Candidatus Faecousia excrementipullorum; assembly: GCA_018712825.1. Lineage (GTDB taxonomy): Bacteria > Bacillota > Clostridia > Oscillospirales > Oscillospiraceae > Faecousia > Faecousia excrementipullorum. The sequence goes on from DVGG01000037.1 coordinate 3,089, forward strand.
TTTACGGTGGACTGGGTTACGCCGCTGATGCTGCTGAGTTTGTTTACGGATAGATTCCGCTCTTCGCATAGTTGCAGAATCCGATAACGCACCGCTTCCCCTATGGTCATGGGTATCCTCCCTTTCCGGGTCGGGATTATTCCTGTAAAAAATTCCATTGTCCCGGAGTCAGCCGGGAAAAATCCTGTAAGTCCTCCCGGGAAATGCCCCAGGCCCCCATGGATTGGAGGGCTTCCGTGGCAGCGGTGCCGTCCTGAAAGCAAAACACCGGGGAAAGGCTCTGTCGCAGGTTGGTTACGGTGCCGTCCCAGGTGCCGCCGGTACCCTGGCTGCACTGGGCCACGAAGGTCAGCTGCCCCAGGGCGTGGATGACCCGGTTCCGGTGCAGCGCCCGAGCGGGGGAGAAGGGGGCGTCAAAGCTGTCCAAAGACAGGTACAGTAGCCCTTCCCGGCACACCTTGTCCGTCAGGGTATCGGCAACAACGGAAATCACCCGGCCCCCGGCTTCCAGACAGGCTTCTTGCGCCGCCTGGTCTGCACCTTTGGCATTGCCGGAGACCAGCGTATAGCCCTGCCGGGCTGCCTGCCTGCCCACTTCCTGGGCAAATGCCAGATTCTCGGCTTCAATGGAGCGGCTGCCTACCAAAGCCGCCGCCGGGGAGTCCAGAAGGGAAACATCCCCCTTGGCCCACAGGCAGCCGGGACTCTCCAGCCCCAATCGCTTTCGGAGAAGCAGGGGATACCCGGGGCTTACCCGGGTGATGGGGGTGCAGCCATGCATCTTTGCCTGTTTTAAGTACCACCCCAGCTGCTGGGTTCTTCCCAGCAGCTCCAGAATCCGGCGGCTTAATTCTTTGGAACAGCCCAACGCCCCCAAATCCGCTTCTTCCAGCTCCCGGGCTTCCTCCGGCAGGGAGAGGCCTTCCATACTGCGGAAGAGATTCCGCAGCTGGGGGGTGGTAAGTACCTTGCAGTTTGGGTCTCCCAGCTGGCAGGTGAGCAGCAGGAACCCTTCCTCCCGGGGGGTCAATGGAACCGCTTCTTGATGACCGGTGCCTTGACCTCCTGAAGGGTCAGGGTGCCGTCATCGCCCAGCACCACGGGCTGAATCTGATAGTGGGAGTACTTGGCAATCTCATCCAGCTTTGCCTGCTCCGGGAAATTGCCGATGATGGAATAGGCCACGCCCTTTTTCTTGGCCCGGCCGGTTCTGCCAATCCGGTGGACATAATATTCATTTTCCAGGGGGATGTCATAGTTGATGACGCAGTCCACATCCTCCACATCGATGCCCCGGGAGGCCACATCTGTGGCGATGAGGATTTCCAGCTTCCCGTCCCGGTACAGCTGCATGGTCTTTTCCCGCTGGCTTTGGCGGATGTCCCCATGGATGCAGTCGCAGCTGGCTCCGGTTCGCTGGAATTCGTCGCAAAGCCGCTGGCACATATGCTTGGTGTTGCAGAAAATAATCACCCGGTGATAGCCCTGGGAGCGGATGAGCCGCAGGGTGGTCTCCGCCTTGGCCAGGGGGGTGACGGTAATGGCATACTGGGCGATGTCCGGCCGGTCCTCCTCCTTGGGCTCCACGGTGATTTCCACCTCGTCCCGCTGGTACATCCAGGACACGGTCATGACCTCCTGGGAGATGGTGGCGGAGAACAGACCCAGATTCTTCCGGTTCTTCACCCGCTCAATAATCCGGGTCACATCCTTGAAAAAGCCCAAATCCAGCATTCGGTCTGCCTCGTCCAGAATGACGGTGCGGATTTTATCCAGCCGGATGTTTTTCCGGTTATAGTGGTCCATAAGCCGGCCGGGGGTAGCCACCACAATTTGGGGCTTCTTTTCCAGCTGCTTGGCCTGCCCCACAATGCCGGCGCCGCCGTAGAGCACCGCTACCCGGATGCCCTTGTGGAAGGTGAGCAGCTCCCGCAGCTCATCTCCAATCTGAATTGCCAGCTCCCGGGTAGGGGCAAGAATCAGCCCCTGAACCTCCGGCTGCTCCGGGTCAATGTGCTCAATCATGGGAATGCCGAAGGCAAAGGTCTTGCCGGTACCGGTAGGAGCCTTGGCAATCACATCCTTCCACTCCATAAGGGGCGGAATGGCCTCCTGCTGAATGGTGGTGGGGTAGCCGTAGCCCCGCCGCTCCAGCGCCTGCAAGGTAGGCTGGGAGAGACCCAAATCCTGAAATGAGAGAATATTTTCTTCCATAGTCTGACTTCCTTTGTAAATACACAGTGATTTTTCTGCTATTTTAGCAGATTTTTTTCCAATATGCAACTGCCCCGGGGGATTTCCTGCCATTCATAGAAAATTCAGCAATGGTTTTCCGGGGACGGTTTACAAAAGGGGAAAAATGTGCTATATTTTAAGCTGATAATTTGGGCTTACATAGCCTCTTTCCAGTAAGAGGAGGGTAAAGAATATGGGAAAACTGATTGTGATTGAGGGAACGGACGGCTCCGGGAAGTCCACCCAGTTCCGGCTTCTGTCGGAGCGGCTGGAAAAGGAGGCGGTTTCCTTCAAGCATTTGGTGTTTCCCAGATATAGCCAGGAGAGCTCCGCTCTGATTCGGATGTATCTGGGCGGGGAGTTTGGCACCAGGCCGGAGGATGTGAATGCCTATGCCGCCTCCACCTTTTTTGCGGTGGATCGGTATGCCTCCTACAAAATGGACTGGGGCCAGTGGTATGCCTCCGGCGGCCTGGTGCTGTCGGACCGGTACACCACCTCCAATGCGGTGCACCAGACGGTGAAGGTGCCCCGGGAGGAGCGGATGACCTTCCTGCATTGGCTGTACGACCTGGAGTTTGACAAGCTCCAGCTGCCCAAGCCTGACCTGGTGCTGTATCTGGACGTACCCACGGACTTTACGGAGAAGCTTCTCCGCCGCCGGGAGCAGGACACCCATACCCAGGCGGATATCCACGAGCAGGACACGGCGTACCTTGCCGCCTGCCGGGAAGTGGGCAGACAGGCAGCAGAATTTTATCACTGGCAGGTAATTTCCTGCGTAAAAGATGGGGCCATGCGCACCATAGAGGATATTCACGAAGAAATTTATCAATGTGTAAAGAAATGCTTGGAGGCGTAAACTATGGTATATATGCTGTTGGGAACCGGCTTCGAGGAAACGGAAGCCATTGCCCCCCTGGACATTATGCGCCGCGCCGGAATCCCGGTGCTGACGGTGGGCATTAACGGAAAGACGGTTGTAAGCAGCCACAAGGTTCCGGTGGTGGCGGACATCACCCTGGAGGAGATGGATCTGACGGATATGGACATGATTGTCCTCCCCGGCGGCCTGGGAGGTGTTGCCTCCATCCGGGGAAGCCAGCAGGCTATGGATGCCATTGCCTTTGCCCGGGACAACGATAAGTGGATGGCTGCCATCTGTGCCGGCCCCACGGTGCTGGCCGACCTGCACATCACCGACGGACGGCAGGCCACCTGCTACCCCGGCTGTGAAACCGGTATGGGGGAAGCGGTGATGGTGCCGGATGTGCCCTGCATCCGGGACGGAAAGGTGATTACCGGAACCTCTGCCGGGTGTGCCGTTCCCTTTGGCCTGGCGCTGGTGGAGGCCCTGAAGGGAAAGGAAGTAGCAAAGACCGTGGCGGAGCAAATCGTCATCCGTCACCTGTAAAGGAGCAACTATGGATTTTGAGAAAAAGGACCCCCAGCAATCCACGGAGGATTGGCTGGACGAGATTTTAGGCGAGCAGGAAGCGATGGATGAAATCGAAGCCGACGAGCACGCCATTACATCTGCCGGACTGACCCATCCCAGCGATGCGGAGGTGGATGCCATTCTGGCGGAAAACTGGGACGAGGAACCGGTGGCGGAAGATGCGGAGGATACCACAGGTCAGGAGGAAATCTCCCGCACCATGAAGTTCGAGCCGGTGCCGGAGGAAGTGGCAGCCTACCAGGAGGGAACCGGTGCCCGGGAGCCTGAGGAGCCCCAGCCGGAGGAAGCCCCCAAGCCCAAGACCCGCCCCAAAAGAAAACGGGGCTATGGCCTGTTCGGTCTGCCTCACCTGGTGGTGACAGCGGTCTGGCTGTGCATCATCGTGCTGATAGGCGTGACCCTGGGCAATACCCTGTGGACATGGTGTGCCGACATCATGGCCTTTGGCAAGGGGGATACCACCGCTACCATCACCATTTCCGACGAGGATGTGGGCAATATCGATGCCATTACCCAGAAGCTGGTAGATGCCGGTCTCATTGACCAGCCCGGGGTGTTCAAGTTCTTTGCGGAGTTTACCGGGAAGAAAGACGACATCAGTGCCGGTACCTTCACCCTCAGCAGTTCTCTTGACTATAATGCCCTGATTCAGCAGATGTCCCCCCAGTCCCCCTCCCGGGAGATTGTAGAGGATTTGCTGATTCCCGAAGGCTACACCTGCGCCCAGGTGTTTGCCCTGCTGGAGGAAAAGGGCGTGTGTACTGTAAAGGAGCTGGAGGAATACGCCGCCAACGGCGAGTTGAAGGATTATTGGTTCCTGGAGGGGATAGAGCGGGGAGACAAGTACTGCCTGGAAGGCTTCCTGTTCCCGGATACCTATGACTTCTACACCAACGACGACCCCAAGCGGGTGCTGGAAAAGATGCTGGATGACTTTGACTACCGCTTTACCGATGCGATGAAGGAGAACTTCCAGCAGATGCAGGAGCGGTATGCCAATATGCTCTCCGGCAACGGCTATGACAGCGAGTATATTGACAGCCACCAGCTGACCCTGCCCCAGGTGGTGACCATGGCCTCCATGGTTCAGAAGGAAATGGCTACCACCAAGGAGAGCTTCACCATTGCCTCCGTGCTGTATAACCGGCTGACCAACCAGAAGGAATACCCCCGTCTGGACTGTGATGCCACCGTATACTATGCCATCGGGGATTACTTCTGGGAGAAGGAGGAGCTGACTCAGGAGGATCTGGACTTTGACAGCCCCTACAACACCCGGAAGAACCAGGGCCTGCCTCCCGGACCCATCTGCAACCCCGGTATCTATGCCATCTACGCTGCCCTGGATCCGGATGATACCGACTACCACTACTATGTCTACTCCAAGGAAGCCGGAGAGCACCTGTTCTCCGAGACCCTGGCAGAGCATGAGCAGAAGGTTGAGGCATTGGGGTACTAAATGAAAAAAATAGAATTACTCAGTCCTGCCGGGGATATGGAACGGCTGAAAATGGCGGTTCTCTACGGTGCGGATGCGGTGTACCTGGCAGGTACCGACTTTGGAATGCGCTCCTTTGCGGGGAATTTTTCCCCGGAGGAGCTGCCCCGGGCGGTGGCTTTTGCCCACGCCCATGGGGTGAAAACCCACGTGACGGTGAACACCATGCCCCGCAATGAGGAGGTTGCCAACCTTCCCCGGTATCTGGAGCAGCTCCAGGACGCCGGGGTGGATGCCCTGATTGTGGCGGATTTGGGCGCCTTTACCCTGGCGGGGAAGTACGCCCCCAAATGCCAGCGGCATATCTCCACCCAGCAGTCTGTGGCAAACTACGAATGTGCCAGAGCCTGGTATGACCTGGGCGCCGCCCGGGTGGTGCTGGCAAGGGAGCTGAGCCTGGAGGAAATCCGCACCATCCGGGAGAAAACCCCCAAGGAGTTGGAAATCGAGACCTTCGGCCACGGCGCCATGTGCGTAAGCTATTCCGGCCGGTGCCTCCTGAGCAACTACATGACCGGGCGGGATTCCAACCGGGGTGCCTGCGCCCAGCCCTGCCGGTACCAGTATGCCCTTATGGAGGAGAAGCGGCCGGGAGAGTATTTCCCGGTATATGAGGACGAAAAGGGCACTTACATTCTCAACTCCCGGGATATGTGCACCATCGACCACCTGAAGGATTTGATGGAGGCCGGGGTGGACTGTATCAAGATTGAAGGCCGGGCCAAGTCCGCCTACTACGCCGCCATTGTCACCGGGGCTTACCGCCATGTGATTGACGATGTGGCGGCAGGGAAGCCCATTGACCCGGTGTGGCGGGACGAGGTGGAGCACGTGTCCCACCGGATTTACTCCACCGGCTTCTATTACGGAGAGCCGGGACAGTATACGGAAAATTCCCGGTACATCCGCCAGTGGCAGGTGGCAGCCATTGTGGAAAGCTGCGATGAAAACGGCCTTGCTCTGTGCAGCCTGCGAAACAAGTTTACGGCTGGGGATTCTCTGGAGCTGGTGGGGCCTGATTTGCGCCCCTTCTCTTTGCAGGACTTTACCATGAAGGATTTGGAGGGAAATCCCCTGGAGGAGCCCAGAAAACCCCAGATGCAGTTTTATTTGCAGCTGCCTTGCCCGGTGCCGGCTTATTCCATCCTGCGAAAAGCGGTAGACCTTTCTGCCAAGTGAACAAAATCGCCGTGGCCTGTCCACGGCGATTTTTCTGGTGCGCCCGGTGAGCGCACGTTCTATAGGGTGAAAGTCCCGAATCCGCCCGGTAGCGGGAAGGGTTAGCCAAAGGCAAGGGTGTCCGTCGTGAGGTGGAATCTGAAGAAAGCCGGATTTTAGGGGTTG
>DVGG01000004.1 GCA_018712825.1 Candidatus Faecousia excrementipullorum
CTGGAAAGCTTATCTTTTTCGCCAGCCATGCAGAATGAAAAACAGGAAATACATACAGTATTCCCCTGTTTTCCATTCTTTTGTCTGACAAAAAATCTCTCGCTGCCAGCTCTTGCCTATTTATTCAGAGCTTCCCTAAAAAGGAGAATTTGCCATGGAATTTATCTGCTACCCCAAGTGCAGCACCTGCCAGAAGGCCAAAAAGTGGCTGGATGAGAAGGGCATTTCCTACCGCCTCCGGGACATCCAGAAGGAAAATCCCTCAGCGGAGGAGCTGAGCCGCTGGCAGGAGGCAAGCGGCCTGCCCCTGAAACGGTTTTTTAACACCAGCGGCCTGCAATACCGGGCTCTGGATTTGAAAAACCGCCTGCCGGACATGAGCCGGGAGGAGCAGCTGACCCTGCTGGCCTCCGACGGCATGCTGGTCAAGCGGCCCCTGCTGGTGGGAGATGATTTTGTCCTGCCCGGCTTCCGGGAAGCGGACTGGGAAAAGGCCCTGAAAACGGAATAAAAAGCACAAGCCCGTTGCAAAAATTCTGCAACGGGCCCCTTTTCCCCCACCGCACCTAAAGGCTCCCTTGCTAAAGGGAGCTGGCACGGCGAAGCCGTGACTGAGGGATTCACAGCAGGCACTTTCTAAAAGCAATAACCTATGTGGAAACCTGCCAGCCTGCGGAATCCCCCCGGTTTGGCTTCGCCAAACCACCCCCCTTTGGCAAGGGGGGCTTCGTCGCTGCTCCCCAAAGGCTCCCTTGCTAAAGGGAGCTGGCACGGCGCAGCCGTGACTGAGGGATTCACAGTTGGCACTCGCTTAAAATACAGACCAATGTGGAAACCTGCAAGCCTGCGGAATCCCCCCGGTTTGGCGTAGCCAAACCACCCCCTTTGGCAAAGGGGGCAAAAAGGCCTGTTGCAAAACATTTTGCAACAGGCCTTTTCTTATGCAATCACCAGTTCCCCGTTCCGGGCATCTACCGTTACGGTCTGTCCCGGCAGCACCTGGCCGGAGAGGATGCGCTTGGAGAGCATGGTCTCTACCGTGTGCTGCACGTACCGGCGCAGAGGTCTTGCGCCGTACTGGGGGTCGTAGGCTTCCTCCACAATGAAGTCCTTGGCGGCCTGGGTCAGCTCCAGGCGAATCTGCTGATTGGCCAGCCGGTCGTTCAGCTTGCCGATCTGCAAATCAATGATACCGGTGATATTCTCTTTCGTCAGGGGCTTGTAGAACACGATCTCATCCAGCCGGTTCAAAAACTCCGGGCGGAAGCTGCGGCGCAGAAGCTGCTGCACCTGCTGCCTTGCCTCCGGGGAGATGGAGCCGTCGGGGCGGATGCCCTCCAGAATGTATTCAGACCCTAAGTTGGAGGTCAGAATAATAATGGTGTTCTTGAAGTCCACGGTTCTTCCCTGGGAATCGGTGATTCTGCCGTCGTCCAGCACCTGCAAAAGCACATTGAACACATCGGGATGGGCCTTTTCCACCTCGTCGAAAAGCACCACGGAGTAGGGCTTCCGGCGGACCGCCTCGGTGAGCTGGCCGCCTTCCTCGTAGCCCACGTATCCGGGAGGGGCACCAATCAGCCGGGACACGGCGTACTTCTCCATATATTCGGACATATCAATCCGAATCAGGTTGTTTTCGTCGTCAAACAGGGCCTGGGCCAGGGTCTTGGCCAGCTCCGTCTTGCCTACGCCGGTGGGGCCCAGGAACAGGAAGGAGCCGATGGGACGGTTGGGGTCCTGGATGCCGGCACGGCTTCTCTGGATGGCCTCCGTCACCGCCTGGACGGCCTCGTCCTGACCAATCACCCGCTGATGGAGGGTCTTGTCCAGATTCAGGAGCTTCTCCCGCTCACCCTGAACCAAACGGGCAACGGGGATTCCCGTCCACCGCTCCACGATTTTGGCGATTTCCTCGTCGGTGACCCGGTCTCTGAGCATCTGGTTCTCCGTGGCGGACTGAGCCCGGCGCTCCAGCTCCTGAAGCTGCTTCTGGGCCTCCGGCAGCCGGCCGTATTTCAGCTCCGCCGCCTTCTCCAGGTCATACTGCCGCTCGGCGGTCTCAATCTGCCGGTTCAAATCCTCGATTTTCTCCCGAAGCTGCTGCACGCCGGAGATAGCCTGCTTCTCGTTTTCCCACTGGGCCTTCTGAGCGTTGAACTGCTCCCGGTTCTCCGCCAGCTCTTTTTGCAGCTCCGCAAGACGAGCCTTGGACTGGGGGTCCTCCTCTTTTTTCAGGGCTGCCTCCTCAATCTCCAGCTGGACAATCTTCCGGGAGATGGCATCCAGCTCCGTGGGCATGGAGTCCATCTCCGTGCGGATCTGGGCACAGGCCTCGTCCACCAGGTCGATGGCCTTGTCCGGCAGGAACCGGTCGGTGATATACCGGTGGGAAAGCGTTGCCGCCGCAATGATGGCAGAGTCGGCAATCTTCACCCCGTGGAACACCTCGTAGCGCTCCTTCAGACCCCGGAGGATTGCCACCGTGTCCTCCACGGTGGGCTCATCCACCTGCACCGGCTGGAACCGCCGCTCCAGAGCCGGGTCCTTTTCAATATACTGGCGGTACTCGTCCAGCGTGGTGGCGCCGATGCAATGCAGCTCCCCTCGGGCCAGCATAGGCTTTAAGAGGTTGCCCGCATCCATGCTGCCGTCGGTCTTGCCGGCGCCTACAATGGTGTGGAGCTCATCGATAAACAGGATAATCTGCCCCTGGCTCTTGGTGACCTCGGAGAGGACGGCCTTCAGCCGCTCCTCAAATTCGCCCCGGTACTTGGCACCGGCAATGAGGGCGCCCATGTCCAGGCTGAAAATGGTCTTGTCCTGCAAGGCCTTGGGCACGTCCTTCTTCACAATCCGCTGGGCAAGGCCCTCGGCAATGGCGGTTTTGCCCACGCCGGGCTCACCAATGAGCACCGGGTTGTTCTTGGTCTTCCGGGAGAGAATCCGAATCACGTTCCGGATCTCCTCGTCCCGTCCGATGACCGGGTCCATCTTCTGTTCCCGGGCCCGCTTTACCAGATCGGTGCCGTACTTGGTCAGGGCCTCGTAGGTGTCCTCCGGGCTGTCGGTGGTGACCCGCTGATTCCCCCGGACGCTCTGCAAGGCCTGCAGGCACCCCTCCATGGTGATGTTGTAGGTGGCAAACAGCTCCCGCACCGGGCCTGCGGCGTTTTCAATCAGGCTCAGCAGCAGATGCTCCACAGATACGAAGCTGTCCTTCATCTGCTGGGCCTGCTTTTCCGCTCCTTGCAGCACCCGGTCTGTATCCTGGGTGATGTAGAACTTGTCCGCCTCCCGGCTTCCGGTGACCCGGGGGAGTTTGTCCAGCTGGGCGTTCACCGCCGCATTCAGGCTCTCCACCGTAATGCCCATTTTCTTCAGCAGCTGGGGAGCCAGTCCCCCCTCCTGCCGCAAAAGCGCCGCCAGCAGATGCATCTGCTCCATCTGCTGATTCTGGTTGCTTATCACAATCTGCTGTGCCAGCTGCACAGCCTCCAAAGATTTCTGCGTGTAATTTCCAAATTGCATAACCAGCACTTCCTTTCGCCTTTTAGCACTCTCGCCTTGTGAGTGCTAATTTCATTTGTCTTAATCATACTCCAATTTTGAAAAAAGTCAAGGGGTGGGAGAAGGTGTTACAAAAAATTCATATTGTGCATATTCAACAGTTAAAACGATATAATTTTTACGCCCTTCATACTTTTTTAACAAGAAAGCTATTGCAAATTCACAATCCCCATGTTATAATATTCCCGAAGCTAAGGAACTTTGATTACATTTTCTCATCGTAACTCTCCTTTTCATTTTCTTCTCTCTAACGCATGAAGCCCCGAAGGTATCCGGTCAATACCTTCGGGGCTTCATCCTTTGTTTCCTGCTCCAGCTTTGCTTTTACCACATAGCTGCCGTGATCCTGTTTGATGTCTGCCATAATAACCTCCAAAGAAAAGCTCCGACCTGCCCTGCACAGGCAGGATTTTTCTATGCCCCGGAAGGTTCTTTTGCGCCTGTCCCCCGAAAAAATAATTTCCTCCTCTGGCAAAGAGGGATTTTTCCAAGCCACCGATACCGGGCGTTTTTAGTGAATAGTGAAGAGTGAATAGTGAATAAGTTCGGCGGACAAGCCGCCGATACCGGGCTTTGGAGGGGCAGTAACGATACGCAGAAGATTCCCGTGCGCATTGTCAGCGGGCACTGCCCGCGGCTCCCTTGCCAAAGGGAGCTGGCGCCGAAGGCGACTGAGGGATTCACAGCAGGCACTTTCCCATAAGCAACACGCCAATGTGGCAAGGTACAAGCCCCATAGCTCCCGACCGGAGGGAGCTGTCACCGCAGGTGACTGAGGGAGCCAGCGGGCGGTGTAACTGCGGTTTGCTTTGGGGGCGGTACTTGATAAAGGTTATCGACACCCGGTTCTGCACCGCAGTAACGACACCGGGCGGGTCAGGGAAGTAACGAGTAGTAGAAAGCTATCGTGCGCATTGCCACCGGGGGCACCCCGGCGTGCGAAATCGTCAGCGGCCACTGGCCGCAGGCTCCCTTGCTAAAGGGAGCTGGCAAAAATCTTTGATTTTTGACTGAGGGATTCACAGTTGGCACTTTCCCATAAGCACAGACCCATGTGGAAAGGGAAAGGGCATTTTAAGTGAAGAGTGAATAGTGAATAGTGAATAAGTCCGTGGCCTTGGCCGCGGAATCCCCCCGGTTTGGCTTCGCCAAACCACCCCCCTTTGGCAAGGGGGGCTTTGGCAAGCCGCCGATACCGGGCACTGGAGGGGCAGTAACGATTTACTGAAGATTCCCGTGAGAAATTGCCACCGGGGGCACCCCGGGGCTTTGGGAAATAAGAAACAGGGCTGTTGCGAAATGCAGCAGCCCTGTTGGCATCATTTAGAATTGCTGTCTCTTCCGGCCAGTCCACAGAAGGGCGGCGGCGGAGAGGATCATGAGAACTGCCAGAGCAGGCAGAAGGGGGGATTCACCGGTCTGGGCCGGGGCATCCGGCTCCGTGGGGGGCACATAGTCCGGGTCCTTGCCGTCGCACCGGGTGCAGACGCCGTCCTTGTAGTCATGCCCCAGGGCAGAAAGGACAGTGCTGTCCAGGGTGATTTCCTCCTTGCCTTCCCCGTCGGAGAAGTACTTGCCGCAGGTTCCGCAAGTCCAGTAAGCCTCGTTGCCCGCTTCGGTGCAGGTGGGGGCCTGGGCCTCCGTCTTGGTCAGCGTGTGTCCGGCGGCAGGAATGTCAGCAATCACCTTTGTCTGTGTCATTGCCCAATCCGCCTCAAAGGCAGCCTTATAGGTGGTTTCGCCCATCTGGGTGCAGGTGGGGGCTTTGGTCTGGGCAGCGGTTACCGTTGCCTTGGATGTTTCCGTATGCGTGCTGTCATGTTTGCAGGTACGGGTGGCGGTACAGGTGCTCCCGTCATCGCTCCAGGTGTAAACCGCATCCATCCAATCGTGACCGATTGGGTTAAGAATCCAGGAATCCTCTGTAATTTCCGTATTGCCGCTGGCATCGCTGAAGTATTTACCGCAGCTTCCGCAAGTCCAGTATGCCTCATTGCCCGCTCCGGTACAGGTGGGTGCCTTGGCCTCGGTCTTGGTCAGGCTGTGGGGGAGGAAATCCCCGTATTCTGCACCGCAGAGGTCGCACGTTGCCTTCTCGGTGCAGGTAGCCGTCCCGCCGAAATGATGGTTGCACACCAGAGAACCGTTATTGGTCAGGGTACCGCCCTCCTCGGTGGTCACGGTGCCGTTGTTGGTCAAAGTCGTTCCTTCCGGCACGGTGAGGCTTGCCCCGTCTCCAATGGTCAGGCTCTCGCCCTCGTTGATAGTCAAATCCTCCTGCAAGGTCACATCGCCGTACACGGTGCCGATACTGCCGTCAAAGACGATGCCTGTGCCGGAAGGTGTCGCAGCGGTGGCGTTCGTAGCAATCCCGCCCGCATTGCCGCTGGCCCGCACGATGGCGTTGTTGCTGACGGTCACTGTGGGTGTGCCGGAGCCGGAACCACCGGAGCCAAACTGAAACCGAATCCCCGCCCCATAATTTCCGCCGCCAGTTGCGGTCAGGCTGCCGCCGTCCACAGTCAGCGATACGCTTGAATCATTCTTGCTCTGCACCGAAACACCATCGCCAAAACTGCTTGCGGTTGCAGTAACTTTGGCATTCTCGATTTTCAGTGCGGCATCGCTGCTGTTGCTCTGAACCATGATGCCACGCTGACTGGCACTGGCATTCAGACTGCCGTCGCCCGTGATGGTCAGGCTGGCGTCGCCGGTAGAATTGGAGGACGCCAACACATAAATCCCATTGCTGACCTCTGCGATTGTATTGGTGCCCTCCAACTGGATGGTCAACTCCGCAGCGCCGTTCTGATGGAACACGCCAATGGCTGAACCAGGGATGTATGTGCCACCTTGAATACTTTCACTGTAATCCAATTCTTTTTTAATGACGGCGTTGTGCAGGGTCAGGACATTATTCGTTGCGTCATAATGGATAAAGTTGTCCGCCGGTGTGCCTTCGCCTGTGAAAGCGGTGACAGTTCCATCGTTGCCGGTCGTCCAGTAGCCGCCGCTTGTCACATTTACGTTGCCTACATAGATCACCTGTCCGTTCGGTGTAGCCGCCAGCGCCGTGGCGGGGAGAAGGCTCAGGCACAGGGCCAGTGCCATGAGAAGGCTTACAAGTCGTTTCTTCATATGTTTTCCTCCTTTGTTTTGATTTTTCTTTTTGCACCCGCAGCCCGAAGGCGGGTGCAATGCTTCCCATATCTTCACAGCTATATTATACAGGAAACACGCCCCAATTTCAATTACCCATTTTGACCCCCAAAATGGGTAATGGGGGTAAGTCGGTTTTCTCCAAAATTGTATGGTTTTGTGTATGTTTTTCTGGCTAACCCCAGTCTTTTTTCTGATGATTGTTCTTTTTCAAATTTACGAAATTTTCAAAAAACCCACAAACAAAAAAAGCCCCCTTTTCCAAGGGAGCAAGGGAAATTGAGGGAATAAGGAAGCGGGAATCGATAAGAAGTTCCGTGGCCTTGGCCACGGAATCCCCCCGCCTCGGCGGTGCCGAGGCACCCCCGCAATAGCCCGGGGGCCTTTGGCAGGCCGCCGATACCGGGCGTTTTTAGTGAATAGTGAAGAGTGAATAGTGAATAAGTTCGGCGGACAAGCCGCCGATACCGGGCACTGGAGGGGCAGTAACGATTTACTGAAGATTCCCGTGGGAAATTGGCTGCGGGCACTGCCCGCCGAAATTGCCACCGGGGGCACCCCGGCTGCGGGCACTGCCCGCGGCTCCCTTACCAAAGGGAGCTGGCACGCCGGAGGCGTGACTGAGGGATTCACAGCAGGCACTTTCCCATAAGCAACACGCCAATGTGGCAAGGTACAAGCCCCATAGCTCCCTCCGGGAGGGAGCTGTCACCGCAGGTGACTGAGGGAGCCTGCGGGGGGTAAACTGACAGCTTGCTTATGGGTTTGTACTTGCTCATAATTACCGATTCCCTGTGCCAATTTTACAGGATGCTTTCGTATGATCGAAGCCAAAAACCTGACAGACCTGGGGAGGTACCACCTCCGGCCGTCCAATCGCCTTTGCGCCCGCTGGCTCCCTCCGTCTTGGGGCTGCGCCCCAAGCCACCTCCCTCCGGTCGGGAGGTATGAAACCAAGCCTTCTGCAAAGTAACGATACCGGGCGCAAAATGGCTCCCTTGCTAAAGGGAGCTGGCAAAAATCTTTGATTTTTGACTGAGGGATTCACAGTTGGCACTTCTTGAAAGAACAAACCCATGTGGACACCTGCCACCCTGCGGAATCCCCCCGCCTCGGCGGTGCCGAGGCACCCCCCTTTGGCAAGGGGGGCTTTGGTCTGCGCTTCCACTACCACCGCACTAACGATACCGGGCTTTGGAGGGGCAGTAACGATTTACTGAAGATTCCCGTGGGAAATTGTCAGCGGCCACTGCCCGCAAAGGCTCCCTTGCCAAAGGGAGCTGGCACGCCGGAGGCGTGACTGAGGGATTCACAGTTGGCACTTTCCTAAAGTACAAACCAATGTGGAAACCTGCCAGCCTGGGGAATCCCCCCGCCTCGGCAAGCCGAGGCACCCCCCTTTAGCAAGGGGGGCTTTGGTCTGTGCTTCCACTACCACCGCACTAACGATACCGGGCGGGTCAGGGAAGTAACGAATCGCTGAAAGCT
>DVGG01000038.1 GCA_018712825.1 Candidatus Faecousia excrementipullorum
CCTTCACGTGCTCTGTAGTGTGCCTGTATCCTCAAGCCTATTCTAACAAATTTCTATGAGCTGCGTTAGTGGCAATTCAGTTTCATGCTGTTTTGTGCCTTGTAGCGCAGCGGAAAGGAATGGTCATAAGCATGAGAGAACGGATAGGTATTTTGCTGGCGTTGGCGGTTTGCCTGGTGCTTACAGCCTGTACCCCGGGAGGACCGGGGCAGGAAACCCAGGGAGGAAACGAAGACACCCAGGGATTCTTTGACGGAAACGCCCCTATGCCGGGGTACGATGCCGACAACCGGTATATGCTCTGGGAGGGAATCTCTTTTCAGGAGACAGAAAACTACTTCTTCGGAACGGTTCTTGGAGGGGAGTACATCCATTATTACGATATGCAGACCGGAATTTCCGGCCTGCTGTGCCCGGACCCGGCCTGTACCCATGATTCGGGCGCCTGCCCTGCCAGGGTGGGCATTGGCGCCTCGGTGTCCTACTACAATGGAAAGCTCTACTGGGTGGGGAAGGACCCGGCGGGGGGCGGAAATGATGAATATCTGTGGCGCAGCGACATCACCGGCGCCACCCGGGAGAAGCTGAAAACCATCAGCTTTCAGGACACGATTCTGGTGTACCAGCCCCAGCAATACTATATCCATCGGGGAAACCTGTATTTTCTGGGGAAAGCCAATACTGTGGACGGAGTGGAAACGGGAAAACGGGTCACCCTGATGATGGCACCTCTGGAAGGGGGTGGGGGATTTACCCCCCTGTTTGACGAAACCTTCCTTGGAGGAGCTGACGCAACAATCCGGTTTGTGGGAAACAGATTGTACTTTGCGGTGCAGAGCTTCCTGGCAGACGGTTCTGTGAATTTGACCATCACCTGCTATGACCGGACCGACGGCACCAGCCAGGTGCTCTTTGAGCAGGCCGATATTACATATATTGCGGGGGATATGTGGGTCACAGAAGCCGGGGAGATTTATATGCCGGTACTGGTGGAGAATGTTGGCCAGGTCCTGAAACTGGAGGACGGAGCCTGGACCGAGGTGATGTCTCTGGAAGGGGAGAATGTGGCTGCTCCCACGATACTGGATGGGATTGTAGAGTTTGATGGGGTGACAGAGGGTACCCGGTGGGTGCATATTTTTACCTCCAGCGGCGAGACAGCGTATGAGGGGGCACTCTTCCCGGAAGCCATTCCCGGTATTGAGGAAGACCCCAACACGCTTAGTTTGGCAATTGTGGGAGGCGACCGGGAAAAGCTGATTTTGTGTTTGGAGAGCTGGACTGGTTCCGGATCCATAGAGTATATAGTCATGCTGGACTTGACGGATAACCTGAAGCCCACGGTTTTGTGGAGCGATGAGTTCTGAAAGGAGCGGCCTATGGAGCTGAAACTTGAGAATGTGACAAAGAAATACGGAGAAAAGGTGGCGCTGGACGGGTTTTCCTATACCTTTACCCCGGGAATTTACGGCATCCTGGGAGCCAACGGCGCCGGAAAAAGCACCATGATGAACCTGATTACGGACAATCTCCCCCGAAACGGGGGGACCATTTCCTACGACGGGACGGAGGTGCGGAAGCTGGGGGTGGATTTTCGCCGGATTCTGGGGTATATGACCCAGCAGCAGGGGCTGTACGAGGGCATGACCGCCGAGAGCTTCCTGGTGTATATGGCACGGCTGAAGGAGATTCCCAGAAAGGAAGTGAAGGGACAGATTCAGCGGGTGCTGGAGATGACCAACCTGGCGGATGTGAGCCACAAGAAAATCGGCAGCTTCTCAGGAGGCATGAAGCAGCGGGTGATGCTGGCCCAGGCGCTGTTGGGAGATCCCCGGGTGCTGATTCTGGACGAGCCTACCGCCGGCCTGGACCCCCGGGAGCGGGCAAGACTCCGGGACCACATTTACCGGCTGGCCCAGCACCGGATTGTGCTGCTGGCCACCCATATTGTCAGTGACATTGAAGCCATTGCAGACAGCATTCTTTTGCTGCGGCAGGGAAAGCTTCTCCGCTCCGGTACCTCCGGGGAGTTGATTGCCTCCCTCCCGGCGGACTGGACGCCGGTGCTTCACGCCCCCAGCCTGGAGGATGTATACCTGTACTATTTGGGGGAGGATGGCCATGTATGAGTGGATTCGTATTTTCTCAGACCGGAAGCGCCGGTTAGCCATTTTGTCCATTCCCCTGGTGTGTCTGTGTTTGTTTTTCTACCAGAAGTGCGGGGGAAACTTCGGCGCCCTTCTCACCGATGCCCGGGACTACCGCCAGATGCTTTCTGATTATCAGGACAAAGCACCGGAGGAAATTGTGGAGATTCTCTCCCAGAACTGGAATCCCTCCGGCAACGAGAGGCTGCTCCTTGCCCAGGGAGAGCACCTGGCAGGCTACGGAGCCTACCTGGAGCAGGTGCAGAAGCAGGCCCAGAATATGCAGATGTCCAGCCTGTTCAGCCAGGACAAAAACAGCTTTGTCTATAAGAACATTTTGAAAACCGCCCAGGATTTTGCCGGGTGCTCCACCCAGGGGGTGCGCCTGGGCAATGACCGGGCCATTACATACTGGCTGTCCTTTTCTCTTGCAGACTGGGGCTTCCTGGCAGGTATCCTGCTTCTTGTCATGTCCTTCCTGGAGGAACGGCAGAAGGGACTGACGGCCATTGTCAGGACTTGCCCCAGAGGACGGCAGAAGCTGCAAGCCACCAGACTTGTGATTCTGCTGGGGTTCAGCCTGGTTATGACCTTGGTTCTCTATGCCCTGCCCCTAGGTATTTCCCTGATTTTGGACGGAGGCTGGCAGGATTTAAGCCGCCCCATGCAGTCGGTGGCGGCCTTCGGAAAATGCACAGCCCAGCTTACCCTCTGGGGATTTTTGGGGCAGTTCTTCCTGGTGAAGGTGTTCTGCGGCTTCCTGCTGGGGGTGCTGCTGTGGTTCCTGCTGGGCTTTTTGGAGCAGGTGCAGCTGCGGTGGCTGGTCACCGGTGTGGGGCTGGCAGTGGAATATCTCCTCTTTACCCTGATTCCCGCCCCCTCCATTTTCAGCCCCTTGCGGTATTTGAATGTCTTTTCCTATGTGTTCCCCTTTGGGCTTTATACCCAGTATGTGAATATCAATTTCTTCACCCTTCCCGTGGGACAGCGGCCCATGCTTCTGGGGCTGCTGGCAGTCCTTACCCTGGTACTGGGCGGGGCTGTGGTGTGGATTCAAAGCCGCCGCTTCCCCTTCGGCAACCGGGACCGGCTGGGCAAGGTACTGCACCTGTGGAACCGGCTGGCGGATGTGTTCCGGCGCCATCTGGGAATGCTGGGATTTGAGTGGTATAAGCTGCTGTTTTTAAGCGCCGGAGGCATTTTCCTGGTGCTGGGAATGCTCCTGCCCCGGAATCTCTACTGCAACGCCAACGCCTACGGCAGCCTGGAGGATTCTGTCTACCGCCAGTATCTGGCCCAGGTCCAGGGCCCTGTCACAGAGGATACCTACCGCTATATTCAGGAGGCGGAGGCGGCCCTGGCTGATTCCCAGATGGAAAATACCGGAGATTTTCAAATGGCTCTGGAACGGCTGAAGCAGACCGTGGCGGAGGCGGAAGAAGGGCAGTGGCTGGTGGACGATGTGCCATTCCTCAACTTCTTCGGGGAGAAGGGCTGGCGTACCCAGCGGAAAACCGCCCTGCTCTCCATGCTGATTCTGGTGGTGACCCTCACTACCCTCTTTGCCAGCGACCACAATGGGGATGTGCGGAAGGTTCTCCGCTCCACCCCCGCAGGCCGGGGACGGCTGTTCTGGTGCAAATACGCCGTGGCCCTGGGCATTACGGCCCTGGCCTACTTCCTGGTGTTCGGCAAGGAGTGGCAGCAGGCCGTCCAACACGTCGGGGACCTGGTTTTGAGCGCCCCCGCCTCCAGCATCCCGGCATTGGAGGGCTACACCATGACCGTGGGAGGCTTCGTGACCCTGTTGTTTGTGGCCAAGGCGGTAGCCATGCTTCTGATCATGCACCTGTGCATCTTCATAGCAGAGCGCAGCGGCTCCTTTGACAAGGCCTTCGTGATTTCCGCCGGAGCCCTCCTCCTTCCGGCGGCGGCCTACCACTTTGGGGCAGACTTCTTAGAGCCCTTTACCCCTCTGTCCTTCCTCTCTGATGGCAATATCCTTTTGGGAGGCACGGGAATCTTCTTCCTTTTGTGGTTTGGAGCCTCCTTTGTGGCTCTGTGGCTGGCCCAGCGCCACTGGTGCCGAAGCTAAAAAAATATCCGGCAGCAAAAGCTGCCGGATGTTTTATTATGCTTAGCAGAAGGGATTTTCCGTGGGGTAGGGGAGGTTCTTGGGCTGGTTGTAGGCGATGTCTGCCACACCCAGGTACTTGAACACCTCGAACAGAGCCTTGCCGTAGTGACCGAAGGCCACAGCGCCGTGGTGGGGATACCGCTTTTCAATCAGTACATGGCGGTAGAAGCGGTTCATCTCCGGAATGGCAAACACACCGATGGAGCCGAAGCTCTGGGTAGCCACATCCAGCACCTCGCCCTGGGCGATGTAAGCCCGCAGCTGGGTGTCGGCGGTGGACTGGAGGCGGCAGAAGGTGATTTCCCCAGCCTTGATGTCGCCTTCCATGGTGCCCCGGGTGATGTCGGGTTCGGGCAGATCCGGCTCCAGATCCCGCTTCATAATCAGCTGATAGCCCATGTGGGGGTTACGCAGCAGGCTGGAGCAGGTGTTGCCGCAGTGGAAGCCCATGAAGGTCTCGTTCAGGCGGTAAGGAGCCTTGCCGGCGATATGCTCCTGATACATGGAGGCGGGGACGGAGTTGTTGATGTCCAGCAGGGTGATAGGCTTGCCGGATACGCAGATGCCGATGTACTCGCTGAGGGTGCCGTAGATGTCCACCTCACAGCTGACAGGGATGCCCCGGCCGGTGAGACGGGAGTTTACATAACAGGGGACGAAGCCGAACTCCGTCTGGAAGGCAGGCCAGCACTTGTTGGCAAAGGCCGCATACTTGGAGCAGCCCAGGTGCTCAGCCATCCAGTCTTCCAGGGTCAGCTCATACTGGGCAAGACGGGGCAGAACGCCGGCGTAGGGGTTGGCACCGCCCAGCTCCTCCTGCATTTGGGCCATCTTGGCGGGAATCCGGGGATCGTCCTTGTGCTTGTTGTAGGCCACCAGCAAATCCAGCTCGGAGTGCTCCTCCACAGCCACGCCCAGGTCGTACAGGGCCTTGATGGGGGCGTTGCAGGCCAGGAAGTCATTGGGACGGGGGCCAAAGGCAAAAATCTTCAGACCCATGAGGCCCAGAATGGCCCGGGCAATGGGAACGAACTCCCGAATCTGCTGGGCAACACCTTCAGCGGTCTCGCAGGGGTAGTCGGGGATGTAAACCCGGCGGTGGCGCAGACCCAGGTTGTAGCTGGCGTTGAGCATACCGCAGTAGGCGTCGCCGCGGCCGTCGTGGAGGTCGCCGTCACCCTCGGCGGCGCTGGTATACATGATGGGGCCGTCGAACCAGTCGGCAATCATGGTCTCGGGGGTCTCGGGGCCGAAGTTGCCCAAAAATACGCACAGGGCATTCACACCGGCGGCCTTCACATCTTCATAGGCCTTCCGGGCGTCCATCTCGTTTTCCACGCAGATGGGGCACTCGTACAGGTCCTCACCGTAGGCGGCCTTGATGGCCTCCCGGCGACGGATGGACAGGGCCATGGGGAAGCAGGAACGGGATACGGCAATCATGCCCACCTTTACCTCAGGAATGTTTTGCATGACGAATTTCTCCTTATCAAATAAATTTGGCAATGTCAATGTTTTCTCCGGTGAGACCCACGTAGGCACCGCCGGCGGCCTCGGAGCTCTCGGCATGGGCCAGGAGCCACTTGTTCCGGGCGGTCATCCAGGTGTCCTCCGTATTCTTGGGCTGGATATTGGGCTTTTCCGTGTTGGTGCCCTTGGGAAGCGCCACCAGCACCTGGAAGCCCTGACCGGCCTTGGCCTCACAGGGGGCATAGTGCAAAGCGGTGGCATAAACCTCAATCATGGTGCCGGCGGGGCAGCGGAAGGCCTTCACCGTGGCGGTGTCCAGAACACCGTCCCGGATGTCCTGGCGCAAGCCCAGCAGGAGGATGAAGTCCTTCACACCCAGGTTCACTTCACTGTCCCGGTGGTATTCCAGGCAGTTAAGCTTCGTGTTGTGGCCGTTGCACCAGCCCAGCTGTACCGGCATACCGCCGAACACATGGTCCTGCATCTGTTCTTTTACAGGGAGTCTTTCCAGAGCCGGTTCACTGGGCACATATTCCACCCCCTCCGGCAGAGGCGTGTGGTTGGCAAGCGCCTCCACAATGGGTGCGGTGTCGTACCCTTCCAGCACCTGCCCATAGGGGCGGAACTCCGGGTCATATGCGCTGTAAATTTTCATGGAGAGATTTCCTTTCCTGCCAGCAAGCTGGCATTTTTCATCAGCTACATTTTAACAGGGGAAGGAAAAAAAAGAAAGGTGCAGTTTAGCTAAATTTATATGTTGGTTTTCGTATAATTTAGATAAAATTAAGTTTTTAGTTGCTTTTCCAGAAAATGTATACTATAATGCAGGGGAGGTGATGGAAATGTCAGAGATAACCGCAAAGGAAATCGCCAGGATTCTGGGGATTTCCCCGGCGTCCGTTTCTTTCGCACTGAACGGAAAACCGGGGGTAAGTGAGGCCACCCGGGCCAAAATCAAAAAGCTGGCCCAGGAGCTGGGGTACACCCCCGCCAAGGTGGTGAGGCCTCAGGAAAACCCCATGATTTGTTTTTTGATTTACACCGACGAGAAGGTGGCCATTGCCCAGGAGAGCACCTTCTATACCTTTGTCCTCAAGGGGGTGGAGGCGGCGGCCAAGGAACTGGGCTACCGGGTGATGATCCGCTACCTGGAGGCGGGGGCAGACTTCTTCCGCCAGATGGAGGATGTGCTGCCGGATCTTGCCGGCGTGATTCTCCTGGGGACGGATATTACCACCCCCAGAAAAGGGGAAATCACCAGCTTTGCAGGGAAAAATGTGGGATTCCCCATGGTGATTGTGGATAATTTTATTTTTTCTGCCTATGTGGACTGTGTGGGCAACGACAATCTGTACGGCGCCAAGTCTGCCATATCCTATCTCATTGACCGGGGCCACCGGCGGATTGGCTATCTGCGGGCAAACCAGCGGATTACCAACTTTGACGACCGGGAGGCCGGTATCCGCATGGCCATCTCCGAGCACCTGGGCAACGGGCCCCAGATGCTGGAGACCATCGGCGTGAGCGTTTCCGCGGAAGGGGCATACCGGGATGTATGCCGCTGGCTGGAGCGGACCTCCCACCTGCCGGACGCTCTGTTCGCGGAAAACGATGTGATTGCGGCGGCGGCGATCCGGGCCCTGAAGATGAAGGGCATCCGGGTGCCGGAGGATATTTCCGTCATGGGCTTTGACGACATTCCCGTGTGTGAAATGGTGGAGCCCACCATCACCACCGTCCATTCCTTCAAGGAGTCCCTGGGGCGGGAGGCGGTGGGACTGCTCCACCGGAGAATCCTGGCGGGGCAAAGCGGAGAAACAGCCCGGGATTCCGGGGTAATCAAGCTGTCCCTTTCCACCCGGATTGTGGAGCGGCAAAGCGTTGCAGACAAATAAACTGGGTATCCCCAGGAAAGGAAGAACAACATGAATTACATCGGTATTGATCTGGGCACTTCCGCCGTAAAGCTGCTGCTGGTGGATGAAAAGGGAAAAATCCTCAGCGAGGTAACCCGGGAGTATCCCCTGGAGTTTCCCCAGCCGGGCTGGAGCCAGCAGAACCCCCAGGATTGGAAAAAGGCTGTCCTGGATGGGTTGCAGGCCCTGCTTCAGGGCTTTGACGGCAGCCAGGTGGCAGGCATCGGCTGCGGCGGCCAGATGCACGGCCTGGTGGTGCTGGATGAAAAGGACGAGGTTATCCGCCCGGCAATCCTGTGGAACGACGGCCGTACCGCAAAGCAGGTGCAGTACCTGAACGAAACCGTGGGCAAAGACAAGCTCAGCCGCTATACTGCCAACATCGCCTTTGCGGGCTTTACCGCCCCCAAGCTCCTGTGGATGAAGGAGCAGGAGCCGGAGAACTTTGCCAGAATCTCCAAAATCATGCTCCCCAAGGACTACATCAACTATATTTTAACCGGTGTCCACTGCTGCGACTACTCCGATGCCTCCGGGATGCTCCTTCTGGATGTGGAGCACAAGTGCTGGAGCAAGGAAATGCTGGACATCTGCGGCATAAAAGAGGCCCAGATGCCCCGGCTCTTTGAAAGCTATGAATGTGTAGGCACGGTGCTGCCGGAGATTGCCAAGCTTACCGGCCTTTCGGAAACCACAAAGGTGGCAGCCGGCGCCGGAGACAATGCGGCGGCGGCAGTAGGCACCGGCGTGGTGGGAAAGGGTGGCTGCAACATCTCCCTGGGCACCTCCGGCACGGTGTTCATCTCCTCCGACCGGTTCGGCGTGGACCCCAACAACGCCCTCCATGCCTTCGCCCACGCCGACGGCGGCTGGCACCTCATGGGCTGTATGCTCTCCGCCGCCTCCTGCAACAAGTGGTTCTGCGATGAGATTCTGAAAACCACCGACTATTCCGGGGAGCAGGAGGCAATCGCCCCGGAGAAGCTGGGAGAAAACCATGTGTACTTCCTGCCTTACCTCATGGGTGAGCGGAGCCCCATCAACGACACCAACGCCCGGGGCACCTTTGTGGGCATGACCATGGACACCACCCGGGCTGATTTACTCCAGGCGGTGCTGGAAGGGGTGGCCTTTGCCATCCGGGATTCTGTGGAGGTGGCTAAGTCTCTGGGAATTGCCATTCCCACCAGCAAAATCTGCGGCGGCGGAAGCAAGTCCCCTCTGTGGCGGCAGATTTTTGCCAATGTGCTGGGCATCCCCCTTCAGATGGTGAAGACCGAGCAGGGCCCGGGCTATGGCGGCGCCATGCTGGCCATGGTGTGCAGCGGCGCTTACCCCACCGTCCAGGCGGCAGCCGATGCCCTGGTGGAGGTAGCCGCCACGGTCGAACCGGACCCCACCCTCACCGCAAAATACGAAGAGCGCTACCAGCAGTTCCGGAAAATCTACCCGGCCTGCAAAGACCTTTTCACCCAGCTGATGTAACCCATAAAAATACCCCCAATACCGTTTTTTTCGGTATTGGGGGTATCTATCTGTCTGAAAGGATTTCTGCAATATATTTTGCTTACAGCTTTTTCGTAAAACAGATGATGCGATTTGCTTCCCGGAAATTCATTGCCCTATGGAAATGAAAGCTTTGGATGTTGTGGATTTCGCAGTCGCTGGCAAATTCCCGGCAGCCGTTTTCTTTTGCCCATGCTTCACATGCGGCCAACAGCTCCTTGGCATATCCCCGGCTGCGATGGCCTTCTTTCACAAAAATGCCTTCCAAATATCCAACCGGGGATGTATGTGTTCCTTCCACATAATCATGCCGCAGCTGACATTGGGCAAAGCCAACGGGAATGCCGTTTTCATATTTCAGAAAAAACTGGGAGTCACCGTTTTGGATGATTTCTGAAAATTCCTTTTCCAATTCTTTGACAGAATGGGTTGACCACATGAGAACAGCCAAATTTGCCAAGGTATTCAAATCATTTATGCCTGCCGGACAGACCATTTTTATCACCTCGATTCTGCCTGATTATACCATAAAAGCGGGAATAAATCCACAGCCAAACCATGAGGCCGTCCAAGCAGCTTTTGCTCAGACGGCCTCTTTGTATTGCTTATTTTCCGGGCTTGTAGCTGTCCTTCAGGCTCACGGAGCGGTTGAAGACCAGGTGGTCCGGGGTGCAGTCCTTGCTGTCGGGGCAGAAGTAGCCCAGACGGAGGAACTGGTAGGAGGCGGGAGCCTTGGCGTTTTTCAGGCTGGCTTCCACCTTGCAGCCGGTGAGCACCTCCAGGGAGTGGGGGTTCAGGCAGCTGAGGAAGTCCTTGCCGGAGGCATCGGGATCGGGATCGTCAAACAGGTTATCGTACTGGCGAACCTCAGCCTCGCAGCAGTTGTTGGCGTCCACCCAGTGGATGGTTGCGCCCTTGACCTTCCGGCCGTCGGCGGGGTTGCCCCCCTGGGAGGCGGGGTCGTAGGTAGCCAGCACCTCCACCACGTTGCCGTTTTCGTCCTTGACGCAGCCGGTGCAGGTGATCAGGTAGGCACCCTTCAAACGGCACTCAGGGCCGTTGGGGGTCAGGCGCTTGTACTTGGGAATGGGGGTCTCCATGAAGTCGTCGGCTTCAATCCACAGATTCCGGGAGAAGGTGACTTCGTGGGTGCCGGCGTTCTCGTCCACCGGGTTGTTCTCCACCTGGAAGGTCTCGCTCTGGCCTTCGGGGTAGTTGGTGATGGTGAGCTTCACCGGCTTGATGACCGCCATGACCCGCTGGGCGGTTTCGTTCAGATCCTCCCGGAGGCAGTGCTCCAGGAAACCGAACTCAATGGTGTTGGGGGACTTGGCCACACCCACCCGGTCGCAGAAGTTGCGGATGGACTTGGGGGTGTAGCCCCGGCGGCGCAGACCGCAGAGGGTGGGCATCCGGGGATCGTCCCAGCCGGAGACCCGGCCTTCCTCCACCAGCTGGCGGAGCTTCCGCTTGGACAGCACCGTGTGGTCAATGCCCAGTCTTGCAAACTCAATCTGCCGGGGATGGCTGGGAACACTTACATGCTCTACCACCCAGTTGTAAAGGGGACGGTGGTTCTCAAATTCCAGGGAGCACAGGCTGTGGGTGATACCCTCCAGAGCATCCTGAATGGGGTGGGCAAAGTCGTACATGGGGTAGATGCACCACTTGTCTCCCTGGCGGTGGTGGTGCATATGGCGAATCCGGTAGATTACCGGGTCCCGCATATTGAAGTTGCCGGAGGCCAGGTCAATCTTGGCTCTTAAGGTCATGGCGTTGTCCGGGAATTCACCGGCCCGCATCCGGCGGAACAAGCCCAGATTTTCCTCCATGGGACGGTCCCGGTAGGGGGAGACGGCGGGGGTATTCAGGTCGCCCCGGTATTCCTTGAACTGCTCCGGGGTCAGCTCGCAAACATAAGCCAGTCCCTTCTGAATCAGCTCCTCTGCCAGCTCATAGGTCTTTTCAAAGTAGTCAGAGCCGTAGAAGAACCGGTCGCCCCAGTCAAAGCCCAGCCAGTGGATGTCCTCCTGGATGGCCTCCACAAACTCCACATCCTCTTTGGTGGGGTTGGTGTCGTCCATCCGCAGGTTGCACAGGCCGCCGAACTTCTCGGCGGTGCCGAAATCGATAATCAGCGCCTTGCAGTGACCGATGTGCAGGTAGCCGTTGGGTTCCGGCGGAAACCGGGTATGGACGGTCTTTCCTGCGAAGCGGCCCTCGGGGGCAATGTCTTCTTCAATAAAGGCATGGATGAAATTTTTACTTTCCGTAACTTCAGCCATTGTGGTATCCCTCTCTTTTGGTATGGTTATAAAATAATGGATATTATAACCCAAAAAAGAAATTTTTGCAACTGAAATTCACCCAAAGAGAAGATTTTTCCCGCAACCGGAAGGAAACGGAGAAAAATAGAAACAAATTGATAATTTTGCGAAATTATGGTTGTCAATTTCCCGGAATTATATTAAAATAGGGAGAGATAAGGAAGGAGTGAGTGATTTGCCTCAAATCAAATATCAGCGAATTCTTCTGAAAATCAGCGGTGAGGCCCTGGCCGGGGAAGCCCACAGGGGTCTGAACTTTGATATTGTCAACGATGTGTGCGGCGTGATCAAGCAGTGCGTGGACATGGGTGTCCAGGTGGGCCTGGTGGTAGGCGGCGGCAACTTCTGGCGTGGCGTGAAGGACGGCGCAGACAAAATGCAGCGTTCCCACGGAGACGCCATGGGTATGCTGGCTACCGTGATGAACGCCATTGCCGTGGCAGACGCCCTGGAGAAGCAGGGTGTGGACGCCCGGGTGCTCAGCGCTGTGGAGATGAACAAGTTTGCAGAGTACTTTACCCGGGACACGGCGGAGCGGTACTTAAACGACGGTAAGGTGGTGCTCTTTGCCGCCGGTACCGGCAACCCCTATTTCTCCACCGACACCGGTGCAGTGCTCCGGGGCGTGGAGATTGAAGCCGACGCCATTCTCCTGGCCAAGAACGTGGACGGCATTTATTCTGCCGACCCCAATGTGGACCTCACTGCGGTAAAGTACGATACTTTGACCTATGACCAGGTGCTGGCCCAGCATCTGAAGGCCACCGACACCACTGCCATGACCCTGGCCATGGACAATCATATGGTGCTGGTCTGCTTTGCCCTGAAGGACCCCCAGAACATTATCCGCGTGGTATGCGGTGAAAAAATCGGAACCATTGTGAAGGAGGAAATCTAAATGAGCGTGGATTTTAAGGAGTATGAGAGAAAAATGTCCAGAACCCTGGATGTGCTGGCGGATAATTTCGGTGCTGTCCGTGCCGGCCGTGCCAACGCCAAGGTTCTTGACCGGATTACCGTTGAATATTATGGACAGGAGACTGCACTTTCCGGTGTGGCTACCATCTCCTCTCCCGACGCCCGCACCCTGGTGATTCAGCCCTGGGACGGCACGCTGCTGAAGGCAATCCAGAAGGCAATCCTCACCTCCGACCTGGGCATCAACCCCCAGAACGACGGACGGGTCATCCGCCTGGTGTTCCCCCAGCTGACGGAGGAGCGGCGTAAGGAGCTGACCAAGCAGGTAAAGAAG
Organism: Candidatus Faecousia excrementipullorum; assembly: GCA_018712825.1. Classification (GTDB taxonomy): domain Bacteria; phylum Bacillota; class Clostridia; order Oscillospirales; family Oscillospiraceae; genus Faecousia; species Faecousia excrementipullorum. Next base: position 12,756 of record DVGG01000038.1, read on the forward strand.
TATGCCGAGGAAGCCAAGGTGGCTATGCGGAACATCCGCAGAGACGGCATGGACTATGTGAAGGCTCTGAAGAAGAAGTCTGAAATCACGGAAGACGAGCAGAAAAAGGCGGAAAAGGATTTGCAGGATATGCTGGATAAGCACATCAAGAAGGCGGATGAAGCCCTTGCTGCCAAGGAAAAGGAACTGATGGCAATTTAATTGCCGGACTTCGTGGGGGCGCTTGCGCCCCCACTCATTTATCAAAAGAGGTGAAATCATGGCAGAAGCTGTTATCGGGGGAAAGACCCTGCCGGTGCCCCGGCACATTGCCATCATTATGGACGGAAACGGCCGGTGGGCCAAAAACAGGGGCCTGCCCAGAACCGCCGGCCATGCCGCAGGGGGCGAGACCTTTCGGAAGATTGCCAACTACTGCCGCAGCCTGGGGGTGGAGTACCTGACGGTCTACGCCTTCTCCACGGAGAACTGGAAGCGGCCGGAAAAGGAAATCAGCGGCCTCATGACCCTTCTGGGGAAGTACATCCGGGAGGGCCTGCGGGACATGGAGAAAAACCATGTGCGCTTCTGCTTTTTTGGAGACCTGAGCCGCCTGCCCCAGAAGCTGCAAACCCTGTGCCTGGAGGCTCAGGAGCGCTCTGCAGGCTTCGAAGGGGTGCAGGTGAACTTTTGCCTGAACTACGGCGGCCGGGACGAGATTGTAAAGGCCGCCCGGGACTTTGCCCGGGATGTGGCAAATGGTGTCCGTCAGCCGGAGGAATTGACGGAAGATGTATTTTCCCAGTACCTGTATTCCAAGGATGTGCCGGACCCGGAGCTGATCATCCGTCCCTCCGGGGAGATGCGCCTGAGCAATTTCCTTTTGTGGCAGTCGGCCTATTCCGAGCTGGTGTTCATGAATGTGCTGTGGCCGGACTTTACCCCGGCGGATCTGGATGAAGCGATTTTGGAATATCACCGGCGGAACCGCCGGTTTGGAGGCGTGTAAGATTTGAAAACACGGATTATCACCGGCGCCGTACTGGTTGTGGTGCTGGTTGTGGTGCTGTTGGTGGTGCCGAAAATCGGGGCTGCCTATGTGTTCGGCCTGCTGTGCGCCATCGGAGCCCACGAGCTTCTTTGGGCCACCGGGCTGGTAAAAGAGAAGCGGTTGGTGGCCTATACTGCCGTGGCGGCCTTTCTGGTGCCGGTGTGGTGCGGCTATGGCATGAACTATCTGTGGGGCCTGTGCCTGGGCCTTACGTTTACAGCTGTGCTTTTTGGGGAGCTGCTTCACTCCAAAGCCCGGCTGCCGGTGGGGCAGCTGGCCCTTTGCTATGTGGGCGGACTGGTGATTCCCTACCTTCTTTCCGCCCTTATCCGGCTTTTGTCCTACGAAACCGGGCGTTTTTTGGTGGTTGTCCCCTTTGTCATGGCCTTTTTGTCCGATACCGGGGCATACTTTACAGGCCGGTTCCTGGGAAAGCATAAGCTGTCCCCCATTATCAGCCCCAAAAAGACGGTAGAAGGAGTGGTTGGCGGCGTGGCGGCTGCCATCCTGGGCATGCTTGTATACTGCCTGGTGGTGGAAAAAGCCTTCCACCTGGAGGTCAACTACCTCTACGCTGCGGTGTACGGCCTTGTAGGCTCCTTTGCGGGAGTGTTCGGTGATCTGTGCTTTTCTGCCATCAAGCGGCAGGTGGGTATCAAGGACTACGGCCACCTGATGCCCGGGCATGGCGGGGTGCTGGACCGGTTTGACTCCGTATGTATCGTGGCGCCCCTGACGGAAGTTTTGATGCTTTTGATTCCTGTGGTGAAATAATATGGTAAAATGTGTAAGTATCCTGGGCTCCACCGGCTCCATCGGCCGGCAGAGCCTGGACATTGTAAAGCACCTGGGGCTGAAGGTGGCGGCCCTTACCGCCGGAACCCAGGTGGAGCGGATGGCAGAGCAGTGCCGGGAGTTTCGGCCTGAGCTGGCGGTAATGGCCACGGAAGAGGCAGCCCAGGCCCTTTCCCAGGCAATTTCCGATTTGCCCATCCGGGTTCTGTCCGGTGAGGCGGGCCTGCTGGAAGCGGCCTCCATCCCGTCGGCGGACTGCGTCATCACGGCGGTGGTGGGCATGGTGGGGCTGAAGCCCACCCTGGCTGCCATCCGGGCAGGCAAGCGCATCGGCCTTGCCAACAAGGAAACTCTGGTGTGCGCCGGAGAACTGGTGATGGCAGAGGCGGAAAAATACGGCTGTGAGATTATCCCCGTGGACTCGGAGCACTCCGCCATTTTCCAGTGCCTCATGGGCTCCCGCCGCCATGAGGAGATTCGCCGGATTTTGCTTACCTGCTCCGGCGGCCCCTTCTTCGGCATGAGCCTGGAGCAGCTCCAATCTGTTACCAAGGCCGATGCCTTGAAGCACCCCAACTGGAAGATGGGGCCCAAAATCACCATCGACTGTGCTACCCTTATGAACAAGGGACTGGAAGTGATTGAGGCCATGCGGCTCTACCGCCTGCCTTTGGAGCAGGTGGATGTGGTGATTCATCGCCAGAGCATCGTCCACAGCCTGGTGGAGTTTACCGACGGTGCGGTGATGGCCCAGCTGGGAAGCCCGGATATGCGCCTTCCCATCCAGCTGGCTATGACCTACCCGGAGCGGCAGCCCTGCCCGGTGGAGCCTCTCAACTTGCTCACCTGCGGCAGCCTTACCTTTCAGGCCCCGGACATGAAGGCGTTTCCCTGCCTGGCTCTGGCAAGGGAATGTGCAGCCCGGGGAGGCAACAGCTGCGCCGCCATGAACGGCGCCAACGAAGAGGCGGTTGCCCTGTATTTGCAGGATAAAATCGGCTTTTACGATATTTATGAGCTGGTTCGCCGGGCCGTGGAGGCGGTGCCCTTCGTGGAAAATCCCACCCTGGAGGAGATTCTGGCGGCGGATGCCCTGGCACGAAAGACGGTGCGGAGTTGCCGGACATAAAAATTTCTATGAGCGAGGCGTTGTATGAGTATTGTATTTGCCATTTTATTCTTTAGCTTTTTAATCTTCATTCACGAGCTGGGACATTTTGTGGCGGCGAAGCTGTCCGGTGTCCGGGTAAATGAATTTGCCCTGTTCATGGGGCCGACGATTTTCAAGAAGCAGGTGGGGGAGACCACCTACTCCCTGCGGTGCATCCCCTTCGGCGGCTTCTGCGCCATGGAGGGTGAGGACGGGGACTCGGAGGACAGCCGGGCCTTCGGCAAGGCGGCCTGGTGGAAGCGGCTGATCATTCTGGTGGCCGGTGCCGCCATGAACTTCATCGCCGGTATGCTGCTGCTCTTTTTCATCTTCCTGCCCAATGAGCAGTTTGTGGTGCCGGTCATCAGCCACGCAGACCCGGGAAACACCGTAGTTTACGAGGAAGGCCTCCACGTGGGGGACCGGATTCTGGAAGTAAACGGAGAGAAAATCTATGTCTCCTCCGACTTTTCCATGCTCCTCTCCTTAAATCCCGGAGACACCTATGACATTCTGGTGGAGCGCCAGGGTCAGAAGGTGCTGCTGGATGATTTCAAGATGGAAACCCATTTGTTTACCAATGAGGATGGTACCCAGTCGGAGCGGTACGGCATCAACTTTGAAACCGTCCCTGCCACTCTGGGGCAGACCCTGTCCTATTCCTGGAACACCGGCATCAACATTGTGCGGACGGTGCGGCTGAGCCTGCAAATGCTGATAAGCGGCCAGGCAGGGCTCAAGGATATGACCGGCCCTGTGGGCATTGTGCAGATTATGTCCGACACGGCGGAGGCTTCCGCAACCGCCCTGGATGCCCTTCTCAATATGCTGTATTTCGGGGCCTTCATCTCCATCAACCTGGCGGTGATGAACCTGCTGCCCATCCCCGCCCTGGATGGCGGCCGGGTGGTGGGACTGCTGATTACCACCGCCATTGAGGCCGTGACCCGGAAGAAGGTCAACCCCAAGTACGAGGGCTATATCCACGGAGCTGGTATGCTGCTGCTCCTGGGCCTCATGGCTGTGATTCTTTTCAAGGATGTATTTACGATTTTCAAGGGGTGAACACCATGACAAGAAGAATAATGGTGGGAAGCGTTCCCATTGGCGGCGGTGCGCCGGTTGCCATTCAGTCCATGCTCAATACCAAGACCACGGACGTGGAAGGCTGCCTTGCCCAGATTGGAAGACTCCAGGCAGCAGGCTGCCAGATTGCCCGTCTGGCGGTGCCGGACAAAGCAGCAGCTGCTGCCTTCCGGGAGATTTGCGCAGAATCCCCCCTGCCTCTGGTGGCAGACATTCATTTTGACTATAAGCTGGCTATCGCCGCCGCAGAGGGGGGGGCTGCCAAAATCCGCATCAACCCCGGCAACATCGGCGGGGACGACCGGGTGCAGGCGGTGGTGGAGGTGTGCAAGGAGAAGCATATCCCCATCCGCATCGGCGTCAACGGGGGCAGCCTGGACAAAAAGCTTTTGGAAAAATACGGCCACCCCACGGCGGAAGCCCTGGTGGAAAGTGCCTTTTCCCACCTGGAGCTGCTGGAAAAGCAGGGCTTTTACGATACCTGCGTGTCCATGAAGTCCTCCACCGTCCCCACCATGGTGGCAGCTGCCAGGCTGTTCCGCAGCCGATGTGACTACCCCCTGCATATCGGCGTGACGGAAACCGGCCCGGTGCGGATGGGCATGATCAAGTCCGCCATGGGCATCGGTGCCCTGCTTTTGGACGGAATCGGCGATACCATCCGGGTGAGCCTTACCGACGACCCGGTGGAGGAGGTCTACGCTGCCAAGGATATTTTGAAAGCGGCAGGGCTGCGGAAGGAAGGGGTCAACATCATCTCCTGCCCCACCTGCGGCAGAACGAAAATTGATTTGATTGGCCTGGTAAACCAGGTGGATGGGGCACTGAAGGACTGCCAAAAGCCCATTACCGTGGCGGTGATGGGATGCATCGTCAACGGCCCGGGAGAGGCCCGGGAGGCAGACATCGGCATCGCCGGGGGCGACGGCTGCGGCATGCTCTTTGAAAAGGGACAGCAGATTGCGAAGCTCCCTTATGACGAGCTGCTGCCGGCCCTTTTGAAGCGTATCCAGGAACTTTGAGGAAATTATGGAAAACACAACCCTGTTTTTGAATATGTTTCCGGACTTTGCGCCGCCTGAGGCACTGCTTCCAGTGCTTTCTCAGGCGGCCATTGTGGCAGGGGAAATCGACCCGGTGAAACGGGGTGTTTCCCTGGTGCTCCACACGGAAAACTACATCCCCCAGTGGGAACTGGATGGGGTGGCCCAGGCGGTGGCAGGGCTGTACGGACTGGAAAGCCTCCACCTGCAGGCGGTGCATCCAGCCTCCCAGTTGACGAAAATCCACCCCCGGGAGCTTATGGAGCTGTTTGTCCGGGAGGATTCCCTGAGCCGGGCGGCTTTAGCCGGGGCCGGGTGGCGCTGGGAGGGGAACACCCTCCACATCCAGCTCCGGGCTAATGGAAAAAAGGCTTTGGAAGCCTGCGTCCCCGGGGTGTGCCGGAGCCTGGGGGAGCGGTTTGCCGCCCAGGCCCAGGTGGAAATCCACTGCGGTGAGAACCTGGAAGGGGCGCAGCTCTATGCTGCCATGGAGCAAATGCGCCAGAACATGATGGAGTCAATCCCTCAGCCCGGCGGCAAGGCACCGGAGAAGCCCCAGTCCCAGCCTCAGCAGACCCAACAGTCCCAGACCATCTACGGAAAGCCCTTCCAGGGCAAACCCATCCCCATGTCGGAGGTGGATTTGAACCAGGGCTTTGTGATTGTGGAGGGCAAGGTGTTCCATGTGGAGCACAAGGAGCTGAAGAAGAACAACGCCTGGGTGATTAACTTTGACATGACCGACTACACCGGCTCCGTCCGGGTGAACCGCTACATGGACAACAACGAGGCCAAGCCCATTCTGGAGGCCATCCGGGAGGGTTCGGTGATTCAGGTAAAGGGCAAGCCCACGGAAAACCGATACGACAACGAAATGGTGCTAAAGCCCTTCGGCATCATGCCCGGCTCCATGCCCAAGCGGCAGGATACGGCTACGGAAGGGAAGCGGGTGGAGCTGCACCTGCACACCACCATGAGCAATATGGACGCCCTGACCAACACAGCGGAGGCGGTGAAGCAGGCGGCAGCCTGGGGACACCGGGCCATCGCCATCACCGACCACGGCTGTGTCCAGTCCTTCCCCGATGCCATGAAGGCCGCCGCCAAGGCCAAGGTGGCAGGCACCGAGGAGAACATCAAGATTCTCTATGGCTGCGAAGGGTATTATGTCAACGACGTGGACGACCGGGTGGTGGTTCATGGTTCCGGGGACATGGAATTTGACGGAGAGTACGTGGCCTTTGACCTGGAGACCACCGGCCTGTCCTCCCAGAAGGACGAGATTATCGAAATCGGCGCCGTGCGGATGCAAGGCGGCAAGGAGCTGGACCGGTTCCAGACCTTCGTGAACCCGGGAAGACGCCTGGAGCAGAAAATCGTGGAGCTGACAGGCATCACCGATGCCATGCTGGCAGATGCTCCCAGTATTGAAACCGTTCTGCCGGAATTTCTGGAATTTGTGGGAGACCGGGTGCTGGTTGCCCACAATGCAGACTTTGACACGGGCTTCATCCGGGAGGCCTGCCGGAAACAGGGCCTGCCCTACGGCTTTACCTCCGTGGATACCCTGATTCTCTCCCAGAACCTGCTGCCCCACCTGAACAAATTCAAGCTGGATGTGGTGTCCAACGCCCTGAGCCTGCCGGACTTCAACCACCACCGGGCAGGAGACGATGCAGTCACCTGCGGCCTCATCTTCCACAAGCTGACGGACAAGCTCCGGGAGCTGGAGCTTTCCCGGCTTCAGGAGATCAACCCGGCCATGATGGGTCTGCGCTCCCAGAGCCGGCTGGATAACCGCCACGCCCGGCACATTATCCTCTTTGCCAAGAATCAGGTGGGTCTGCGGAACCTGTACCACCTGATTTCCGATGCCAACCTCAAATACTTCAAGCGGGTGCCCCGGATTCCCAAGTCGGAGCTTCTGCGGTACCGGGAGGGCCTGATTATCGGCTCCGCCTGTGAGGCAGGCGAGATGTTCCAGGCGATTCTGGACAACAAGTGCGAGGACGAGGTAAAGCGGCTGGCGGAGTTTTACGATTTCCTGGAGGTTCAGCCTTTGGCAAACAATGCCTTTATGCTGGCCAAGGGGATTGTCCAGACGGAAGAGGAGATGCGGGAATTCAACCGGAAGATTGTCCGCCTGGGGCAGGCTCTGGGCAAGCCTGTGGTAGCCACCGGCGACGTCCACTTTCTCAACCCGGAGGACGAGATCTTCCGCCACATCCTCCTGGCCACCAAGGGCTTCGAGGACTGCGACCGGAGTAACCCCCTGTACTTCCGCACCACCGACGATATGCTCCGGGAGTTTTCCTACTTAGGGGAGGAAAAGGCCAGGGAGATTGTCATTACCAACCCCAATTTGATTGCGGATATGTGCGAGACCCTTCGCCCGGTGCCCCACAACCTGTTTGCACCCAAGATTGAAAACTCCGTGGAGGATTTGAAGAGCCTGGTGTACGGCAAAATGCACCGGCTCTACGGAGAAAATCCCCCGGAGCTGATTACCAAGCGGGTGGAGACGGAGCTCCACGATATCATCAGCTGTCACTACGATGTGATTTATATGTCCGCCCAGAAACTGGTGCAAAACTCCCTGGAGCATGGGTATCTGGTAGGTTCCCGTGGTTCCGTAGGCTCCTCCATCGTTGCCTATATGTCCGGCATCACGGAGGTAAACTCCTTCCCGCCCCACTACCGCTGTCCCAACCCGGATTGCAAGTACACCACCTTTGAGGTGCCCAAGGGCTGTGCCTGCGGCGCAGACCTTCCCGATGCAGTGTGCCCCAAGTGCGGAGCCACCTTTGAAAAGGACGGCTTCAACATCCCCTTCGAGACCTTCCTGGGCTTCGGCGGCGACAAGGTGCCGGATATCGACCTGAACTTCTCCGGCGAGTACCAGTCCCGGGCCCACGCCTACTGTGTGGAAATGTTCGGAAAATCCCACGTTTTCCGGGCAGGCACCGTGGGTACGGTGGCGGAAAAGACCGCCTTCGGCTATGTGAAAAAGTACCTTTCCGAGCGGGGCAAGCACGTGGGCAAGGCGGAGGAAATGCGTCTGGCCGCCGGCTGTGTGGGTGTCCGCCGTACCACCGGCCAGCACCCCGGGGGCCTGGTGGTTATCCCCCAGGAGAACGAAATCTGGGACTTCTGCCCGGTGCAGCACCCGGCGGACGACCCCAACTCCGACCAGATTACCACCCATTTTGAATACCACTCCATGGAGGAAAACCTCCTGAAGCTGGACATGCTGGGTCACGATGACCCCACCATGATTCGGATGATGGAGGACGTGACCGGAGTGGATGCCAAGACCATCCCCTTAGATGACAAGGACACCATGTCCATCTTCACCACCTCCCGGGTGCTGGGCTACGAGGATGACCCCATCTTAGGCCCCACGGGCGCTGTTGCCATCCCGGAGTTCAACACCCACTTTACAAGAGGGATGCTGATGGATACCCTGCCCACCCGGTTTGATACCCTGGTGCGGCTTTCCGGCTTCTCCCACGGCACGGATGTGTGGCTGGGCAACGCCAAGGACCTGATTCTCTCCAAAACCGCCACGGTAGACAGCACCATCGGCTGTCGTGACGATATTATGACCTACCTGATTTCCTGCGGTATGCCGGAAAAGCGCTCCTTCAAAATCATGGAGGCGGTGCGAAAGGGCAGAGGCCTGCCGGAAGGGGCGGAGGAGGAAATGCGGGAGGCAGGGGTGCCGGAGTGGTACATCGGCTCCTGTAAGAAAATCAAGTACCTGTTCCCCAAAGCCCATGCGGTGGCCTACGTTATGATGGCCTTCCGGATTGCCTGGTTCAAGGTGCACCACCCCCTGGCCTTCTATGCGGCCTACTTCTACCGCAGAAGCCAGAAGGGCGGCTTTGACGCGGTGCTGATGACCGGGGGTATCGAGGCGGTAAAGGCCAATATCCAGGCCATCAACCAAAACGAGGAGGCGACGGACAAGGACGAGGATTTGCTCACCACATTGGAAGTGGTATACGAGTATTACCTCCGGGGCTTTGACTTTTTGCCCATTGACCTGTACGAAAGCCACGCCACCAAGTTCTTGATCAAGGACGGTAAGATTCTGCCCCCCTTCGTGGCCATCTCCGGACTGGGGGAAAGCGCCGCCTGGGATTTGGTGCGGGGCAGAGAGGGTAAGCACTTCCTCTCCATCGAGGAAGTGGCGGCAGCCTGTCCCAAGGTATCCAAAACCCATATGCAGATGCTGGGGCAAGCCGGCGCCTTCGGCGACCTGCCGGACACCAGCCAGGTAAGTCTGTTCTAAAAGAAAGGAGCATACCCATGGAGCAAAACCACAAAGAGATTTTTCATCAGCTCAGGAAGGAAGCCTGGAAGCAGCTTCCCCTCCATCCCCAGGCAGAGCAGGTGAACGTGGTGCAGACAGAAAAGGGGAATGTGTACAGCGTTGCCCTGCCGGATGCGATAAATGCCCAAAAGGAACTGGAAAGCTTCTTTGGAATGCTCCGGGAGAAGGATGACTGCCGGGTAAGCCATGTAGTAGCTATGTGGAGTACTGGCGGTGCAGAAATCCCCTCCTTTGCCTTCCGAAAGGGACTGCTGGAGCTGGATGCCGGAAACGGGGAAACCCTGATGCTTCTGGCAGAAGCACCGGACCTGTATTACAAGGCTTTGCACTACTCCATGCCGGGATAGAAGGAAAATACAACCCCCATTTGCACGACCCTCAGAGGCAGAGCAAATGGGGGTTGCTTACAGCCAATTTGCCGTTAGAGAGGCCATGAAAAAGCCTACAAAATCCGCCAGGAGGGCCGCAAGAAGGGTGTAGCGGGTCTTTTGAATCCCGGCGGCCCCAAAGTATACGCTGATGGTGTAGAAGGTGGTCTCCGTAGAGCCAAGCATGATGGCGGCGGTTCTGCCCACCAGAGAGTCAGGGCCGTACTCGGCCATCAACTCCGCCCCCACCCCCAGGGCGGCGCTGCCGCTGATAGGCCGCACCAGTACCAAAAGGGCGGTTTCGGGAGGAATCCCAAAGAAGGAGAATACCGGGGAAAGCCAATTCCCCAGAACCTCCATAGCCCCGGAGGCCCGGAGCATGGAAACGGCGGTGAGAAGCATCACAAGAGCCGGCACCAGGGTAATGAGCAGCTGTAACCCCTCCGCCCCGCCGGTGAGGAGCAGATTGTAGGCGTTTTCCTTTTTCCGAAGGGCAAAGGCGGTGGCCAGCAGAAGAATCAGGGGCACAATATAGTCAATCATCCGGCCACACCTTTCCCAGCAGCCAGGCGGCGGTGACCCCGGCTCCGGCAGAGCAAAGGCTGGTCACCCACACCGCCGGGAGGATGTCGAAGGGGCTGGCACTTCCCGCTGCGGCCCGGACGGCAGCCACGGTGGTGGGAATCAGCTGAATGGAGGCGGTGTTCAGCACAATCAGGCGGCACAGCTGATTGTTGGCGGTGGTTCTGCCTCCTGCCAGCCGCCGGGCGGCCTGAACGCCTAAGGGAGTGGCGGCATTTCCCAGCCCCAGAAGATTGGCACAAACATTGCCGCTGAGATACCCGGAAAGCACCGGGTCTTTTTTTGTGTCCGGGAACAGCCGCCCCAGAAGGGGGGACAGGAGCCTTGCCAGAACCCCGGTGATTCCCGCCTTTTCCATCAGCTTTCCCACCCCGGACCAAAGGCACAGGGCTCCTGCCATGGAGACAGACAAGGTAATCCCATCCTGAGCCCCCTTGGCCACCGCCTCCGACAGGGCCCCCCCGGTACCCTCCGCCAGGGAAAAACCCAGAGAGATTCCCACCAGCCCCAAAAAAATCCAGCTCATCACCATGTCCATCCCTCCTCCCCAAAGACTATGCCGGGGACAGGACAAACATAACCAATAACAGCCTGCCGGGGTGGCAGGCTGTTGTCATTCTATTTCAAAATATTCCCCAGTGATGGGCTGAAAGAATACCACTGTTTGGTCGCCGGAGGCATTATGGGTGCAGCGAAGCACATAGCCCTTATCTACCAGCAGATTCAAAGGCTCTGCGGTGTCCATCACCCGATAATCGGGATTGGGTGCGGCAGTTACAGTTTCTTCCTGCGCCATAACATGCTGTGCGGCTTGGGCAAGGGTGTATCTGGGAAGATTCCCCCAGAAAATACCCACCGCCAGAAGGTTTGCCAGAAGAACAGCCAGCACGGGCAAAAGCTGCCGCCGGGGCTTTTTCCGGAGCAGATACCAGCTGACCCAACCCCCAAGGATTACCACGCAGGAAAAAACACCTACACTGACTACCCCGGCATAAAGGTTCAAATTGATAAACAGAATGGCAAGAAAAACTGCAAGGGAGCATACAAAGGGCAAAAGCCCCCTGACAATCCGGAAGCCCTTTCCTGACTGGGCGCTGACATGGGACATTGTTTCCTGCCTCCCCAATTTCATTTGGCTTCAGCATAGCACAGGATGTGGTTTTCTGCTATCATCCCAGGGTAAAGAATATGTAAAAACGCTGCCAAATTTCCTTGGCAGCGTTTCGTTTATAAATTCAGTGCCGCATCGTAAACCAGATTTTTGGGAAGTCCCAGGGCTTCCGCTGTCTGCTTTACGGCGTCCTTCCGGCTGAGGCCCTGCTCCATGAGCCGGGAAACCTGGGCAGCCGCTTCTTCCGGTGTGGCCTGGGGCTTTTCCTCCGGTTCCGCTCCGGCTACCACCAGCACAAACTCTCCCTTGGGGCTTTGCTGGGCATAGAGGGCGAGGGCGCCGGAGAGGGTGGTGCGGATGACCTCCTCGTGGAGCTTGGTCAGCTCCCGGCACAGGCTGATGGGCCGCTGGGGGCCGAATACCTTCTCCATGTCCTCCAGGGTGGACAAAAGCTTGTGGGGCGCCTCATAGAAAATCATGGTGCGGGTTTCTTTCCGCAGGCTTTCCAGGTGCTCCATCCGACTCTTTTTGGCGGTGGAGAGGAAGCCTTCAAAGCAGAATCTGCCGGTGGACTGACCGGAAATGCTCAGAGCCGTCACTAAGGCGCAGGGGCCGGGGATGGCACAGACGGTAATGCCTGCCTGGGCACACTGCTTCACCAGCTCCTCTCCCGGGTCAGAGATGGCGGGGCTTCCGGCGTCGGACACCAGAGCGCAGGTTTCCCCGGCCAGAATCCGGTCCACAATCCCTTGCCCCTTCTGGTTCTGGTTGTGCTGGTGGTAGCTTACAAGGCTTTTCCGGATTCCCAGATGGTTTAATAGCTTCAAACTCACCCGGGTGTCCTCGGCGGCGATGAAGTCCGCTTTTTCCAGCGTCTCCCGGCACCGGGGGGAGATATCCCCTAAGTTTCCGATGGGGGTGGGTACGAGATATAACATTCCTGCCATGGCATGGCCTCCTAAAGATGATAAAGCCGACGGTAATCGTCGGTGGGGGTGCCGTCCTCCCGGAACAGGCACATTTCCTCCCAAAGCAGTCCGGGCTTTCCCCCTTTGCGGCAGGAAAGAAGGGTCAGACTGATGGGGTCGTGGGGCTTGTGCCGCAAAAGACACACCCGTTTGACTTCCATTCCATGGCGGCTGGCACAGCTGCAAGCCTCCGCAAACCGCTCCGGGCGGTGCACCAGGTAAAAATCCCCGCCGTACCGCAAGGCCCAGCCGGCGCTGCGGAATACATCCTCCAGGGTACAATGCACCTCCTGCCGGGCGGTGGGGTGGGCTTTGCTTTGGGGCCCTGCCGCAAAATAGGGGGGATTGGAGATGCAGCAGGTGTAGCTTCCCGGGGGAACCAAAGAAGGGATGGCGGTAAGGTCTGCGCATATACTGGTAAGGCGATCGGGAAGGCCGTTGACCCGGGCGTTGTGCAGGGCCATGGCATGGGCGCTCTCGTCCAGCTCCACCCCGGTGACGGTGCAGAGGGGAAACCGGGCGCAAAGAAGCAGTCCCAATGTGCCGCAGCCGGAGCCCAAGTCCAGTACTGCCGCCTTTTTGGGAAGAGATACAAAACCGGAAAGAGCCACGGAGTCGGTGCTTAAGGGAAAGGCTCCGGGGCATAATTCCAGGGTAAATCCGTTATGCAGGTGTTCCATGAAAACCTCCGTAAAAAAATCAGCCTGCAAGCCAAGGAAAAGGCTTGCAGACTGATGGCAGAATCGGAGAATCAGCCTTCCTCGATTGCTTCAACGGGGCAGGCGTCAGCGCAGGAGCCGCAGCTAACGCAGACATCGGCATCGATTACATAAGTGTCTTCGCCCTCGGAGATAGCCTCTACGGGGCAGTTCTCAGCACAGCTGCCGCACTTTACGCAAGCGTCAGTGATGTTGTAAGCCATGATTATCCCTCCATTATGTGTATGATGCTGCATCCCATGTAGAATGCACTTTTATTCTAACATGGATTTTTCAAAATGCAATGATTTTTTATAAAATTTTGGCGGTATATTTTCCAGAAGGGTTGGGCAGGATTTCCAGGTGGAGGATAGGGCTATGTATTTTACGGTGCAGACAAGAAAGTTACTGTTGGAAGCCGCCCGGCAGGCCAGAGCCATGGGCCACAGCTATGTGGGAAGTGTCCATGTGCTGCTGGCTCTGGGAAAAGATCCGGGGCTTACCGGCTCCATGCTCCGGGGCGCGGGGCTGGACTGGGAGCTGTCCTACGACATGGCGGCGGTGCTGTGGGGGAAGGGGAGTCCCTGCCTGCCCCTGCCCCAGGGGTATACCGGGGTGGTGCGGAGCATTCTCCGGGGGGCAGGGCAGGAGGCGCTGGCCCTGGGCAGCCGCCAGGCAGAGCCGGAGCACATCCTGCTTTCCCTTCTTCGCCGGGAGGGAACCCAGGCGGCAACCATTTTGCGGCTGAACGGTGTGGAGCGGGAGGAGCTGTTCTCCCGGATGGTGGACTATTTGTATTGGGAGCGGAAATCGCCCCCGACCAGGAAGAAGGAGGGGCTTTCTACGAAGCTGTTGGAACAATATTGCGAGGATTTGGTGCAGAAGGCGGCAAGCCTGGACCCGGTCATCGGCCGGGACCAGGAGATTGAAGCGGTGATTGGAATTCTGTGCCGGAAGAACAAGAACAATCCGGCCCTGGTGGGAGAGCCGGGGGTGGGAAAAACCGCCATTGCCGAGGGGCTGGCCCAGCGGATGGGAGCGGGGAATGTCCCCCCAGCCCTGCGGGATAAGCGGCTGGTGAGCCTGAACATGGCAAACCTGGTGGCAGGCACCAAGTACCGGGGAGAGTTTGAGGAGCGGGTGCGGGATATGCTGGCAGAAATCCGCCGCTGCGGGGACATCATCCTCTTTGTGGATGAGATGCACACCATCGTGGGTGCCGGTGCGGCAGAGGGTGCCATTGACGCCGCCAACATCTTCAAACCGGCTCTGGGCAGAGGGGAGCTGCAAATGCTGGGAGCCACCACCCTGGAGGAGTACCGGAAGTATATTGAAAAGGACCCGGCCCTGGAGCGGCGGTTCCGTCCCGTGCGGGTGGAGGAGCCCAGTCGGGAGGCAACTCTGGAAATTCTCCGGGGATTGAAGCCGGGGCTGGAGCAGCACCACCACCTGCGAATTACGGAGGAAGCCCTGGGGGAGGCGGTGCGCCTTTCCGTCCGATACCTGCCGGAGCAGTTTCTGCCGGATAAGGCCATCGACCTTTTGGACGAAGGGGCGGCCCATGTGCGGCTGGAGCAGCAGTATGGGGGCAAGCGGTGGCTGCGGCAGGAGCTGGAGCAGGAGCTTCACCAGGCGGTGGAGGAAAAGCGGTATGAGCGGGCGGCAGAGCTTCAGGACCGGGTGCAGAAGCTGTCCGCAAAATCCACGGAGCGGCTCCGGGGCCGGGCGGTGACCGGCGGGGACATTGCCTGGGCGGTGTCTGCCCGGACGGGGATTCCTGTGGGACGGCTGACGGCGGATGAACGGCAGCGGCTGCTGGGACTGGAGGAAACCCTGTCCCAGCGGGTGTTGGGACAGCCGGAGGCGGTGGCGGCGGTGGCCCAGACGGTGCGTTCCGGCCTCAGCGGCCTCCGGGACGAAAACCGCCCGGTGGCCTGCCTGCTTCTCACCGGGCCTACAGGGGTGGGAAAGACTGAGCTGTGCCGGGGCCTTGCCCAGGAGCTGTACGGCAGTGTGGAGGCCATGATTCGCCTGGATATGTCGGAATACATGGAAAAGCACACGGTGGCAAGGCTCATCGGTGCCCCTCCCGGCTATGTGGGCTATGAGGATGGGGGGAAGCTTACGGAGGCGGTGCGCCGGAGACCCTACTGCCTGGTGCTTCTGGATGAGCTGGAGAAGGCCCACCCGGATGTGGCGGGGATACTGCTGCAAATTATGGAGGAGGGGGTGCTGACAGACTCCACGGGAAGAAAGGTCAGCTTCCGCAACGCCATTGTAGCCATGACCTGCAACTTAGGGGGCGAAATCCGCAGCGACGGCCTGGGCTTTCAGCCGGAAGGGCGAAAGGCACAGACAGACACAGCCCTTCGTCAGCATTTCACCCCGGAATTTTTGGGAAGATTGGATAAGATCGTGTGCTTCCACCCCTTGCAGGAGGAGAGTATGACCTCCATTGCGGAGAAGTTCCTGGCAGCCATCCGCCAGCGGGCCAAGGAGCGGGGCATTGCCCTGCAGTTTCCCCGGGAGCTGGCGGCCCACCTGGGAAGACAGGGCAAGGCCAAGGGCGGCGCCCGGGAGATTCGCCGGGTGGTGGAGCAGCAGGTGGAGGAACCCCTGGCGGTGTACCTGCTGGGATGCAGCAAAAAACCGGGAAAAATCCGGGTCAGCCTGAAAGGGGAACAGGTGGAATTTTTGGGATAGCCAGGGAAAATCCCCCTTTTGCATACCGCCCCTTTTGTCGAAAACCGTCAGAGGGGCGGTTTTTCACAATTATTTTATCGAACAAATATACGAAAACTGGGAAAATGGCAGGAATTTTCTGTGAAATCCCGGAAAATCATTGATTTTTTTGGAACAATCGGCTATACTGTCTGTAAATGGAGTAAAAGGGTAGTAAAGTGGAGTGACAGGGAGGTGACTGCGGATGATTGGCAAGTACCCGGCCAAGCTGGATGAAAAGAATCGACTGTTTGTACCCAGCAAGCTTCGGGAGGAGCTGGGGGATACTTTCTATGTCACCCTGGGTGTCAACTGCGGTCACCGGTGCCTGACCCTTTACACCGCCAGGGACTGGGCGTCCATCAGCGACAACTACAACGCCCTGCCCCTGTCCCAGCGGTCAGCCGCCACCAGTTTGCTGTTTATGAACGCCGCCCAGTGCTGCCCCGACAAGCAGTTCCGGTTTCCTGTGACCCAGTTTCTGCTGGACTACGCAGGCATCGGCAAAGAAGTGATGATCGTGGGTCGGGCCGGACAGGCGGAAATCTGGGACAGCGAGGAGTTTAACCGCTTTGAGCAGGAGAATCTCACCCCGGAGAAGCTCCTGGCATCCCTGGAGGCCATTGGACTATGAGCGAATTTCATCATGTATCGGTGCTTCTGCAGGAGTGCCTGGAGGGGCTGAACATCCGCCCCGAGGGCATTTATGTGGACGGTACCTTAGGCGGCGCCGGTCATTCCAGCCGGATTGCCCAGCGTCTTACCACCGGACGGCTCATCGGTATCGACCGGGACCCGGTGGCTCTGGCAGCAGCCGGAGAACGGCTGAAGCCCTGGAAGGACCGGGTGACCCTGGTTCATTCCAATTTCTGTGAAATCAAGCAGGTGCTGTCTGATTTGCAGATTCCCGGTGTGGACGGCATTTTGCTGGATTTGGGGGTGTCCTCTCCCCAGCTGGACGACGGTCAGCGAGGCTTTTCCTACATGGCAGATGCCCCCTTGGATATGCGTATGAACGGGGAAGATGCCCTCACCGCCCGGGAGGTGGTGAACACCTGGCCCCAGGAGGAGCTGAAACGCATCCTCTATACCTACGGAGAGGAGCGCTACGCCCCCCAGATTGCATCCGCTATCTGCCGCCGCCGGGAGGAAGCTCCCATTGAGACAACCTTGGAGCTGGTGGACATCATCCGCAGCGCCATGCCGGCGGCAGCCCTGCGGGAGAAGCAGCACCCGGCCAAGCGGAGCTTCCAGGCCATCCGCATTGCGGTCAATGACGAGCTGGGGTCTGTGGAAAAGGTGATGGCAGACGCAATCCCCTTGCTGAACCCCGGCGGAAGGCTGGCGGTGATTACCTTCCATTCCCTGGAAGACAGAATTGTGAAAAACGCCATGGCAGAGGCAGCCAAGGGCTGCACCTGTCCCCCCAATTTCCCGGTGTGCGTCTGCGGCAAAAAGCCTCAGGTGAAGCTCATCAGCCGCAAACCCATTGTTTCCGGGGCGGCGGAATTGGCAGAAAATCCCAGAGCCAGAAGTGCCAAGCTGCGGGTGTGTGAGAAATTATAAAGGATTATCAGGAGGTGAGCAGCGGTGGCAATGAAAAACGAGGTGCGGTATATTCAGTTCCGGACGGAGGGAACCGCGGCCAGAAAAGCGGCCAGCCCTGCTCCCTTTGAAAATACCCTGAAGCTGCCCCGGCGGGTAAAGCGGAAGCGCCTGGTGCTGCGGCTGGACCCGGTGGCGATTCTGGGCACAGCGGTTGCCCTGGGTATGCTCATCGCCATGGCGGTGGGGCTGGTTCGCCTGAACGGTGCGGTTCAGGAGCAGGAGCAGATGGCCCGGTATGTGCAGCAGCTGGAAAGCCAGCATAGTGTGCTGGAGCGTACCTATTATAATAACTATGCTCTGGAGGAGCTGGAGCGGCTGGCTACCGCCATGGGCTTAGTGCCCAAGGCGGAGGTTCCCCAGGTAACCATTCCGGTGGAGGTGCCTGCCCAGGAGCCCCAGGGCTTCTTCCAAAAGATTGCGGACTTTTTCGCTGACCTGTTTGCATAAAGCGTGTCCCGACCCATAAAATGACAATAGAGCTGCGGTGGGCGGCGAGGGTTTCCCTTGCTGCCCATTTTAGCGATTGGAAAGGGCGGGGATCTATGGCAAGGAAAAAGGAGTATGTGCGCCTGCGAAAGGACAGCGGGCAGCATCGAAGGATTCTTGTGGTGGGGGCGATGCTGGGACTGATGGCCTTTGTGCCGGCGGCCCTGCGGCTATACAGTCTGATGGTCACAAACTATGACTTTTACCGGCGCCTTGCCCTGGAAAATCAATCCCGGGTCACCCGGGTCATGGGGGAGCGGGGGGAGATTTACGACCGGAACATGAACCTGCTGGCAGGCAATGAGAGCGTGGAAAATGTGTACCTTGCCCCCCTGGAGCTGAACCAGTCCCAGGCAGACCTGCAGGCTCTGTCCCAGACTCTGGGGGAGCTACTGGAGGAGGACCCGGAGGAAATCCTGGCAAAGGCGGAGAACACCAAGCTTCGCTACCAGCAGATTGCCCGGAATGTGGACAGGGAGACGGCGGATGCCATCCGTAATTATGTCAACGAAACCGGAATCTCCGGGGTGCATCTGGAGCCCACCACCCAGCGGTACTACCCCTACGGAAGCCTTGCCTCCCAGGTGATTGGCTTTTCCAACATCTCCGGGGAGGGCTGCGAGGGGGTGGAGGCCGCCTACAACAGCTATCTGGCCGGCTCTCTGGGCCAGGTCATCACCTCCAAGGGAAACAACGAGATGGAAATGCCCTTTTCCTACGAGGACTTTGTGGAGGCGGGAAAAGGGGACAGCGTGATTCTTACCATCGATGCCACGGTGCAGGCCTGTCTGGAAAAACAGATGGAAAACGCCATTGCCCGGTACGATGTGCAAAACGGTGCCTTCGGCATGGTGATGAACGCCAAAACCGGAGAGATTCTGGCTATGGCCACCATCGGGGGCTATGACCCCAACAATTACCTGGAAATTTACGATGAGGAAAAAGCCCTGGAGCTGGAGCAGCTGCGCCTTGCCTACCTCCAGGAACCAACGGACTCGGAGGCTTACCAGCAGAAGAAGGAGGCCTATACCCAGGCACTTCATGCCGCCCAGCTGGAGCAGTGGCGGAACCGGTGCATTTCCGACGGCTACGAACCCGGCTCCACCTTCAAGATTATGACCATGGCGGCGGCTCTGGACTGCGGGGCCATCACCCTGGATTCCTCTTTCTACTGCGGCGGTGCCGAGCAGATTCCCGGTCGTGCCCAGCTGCTGCACTGCTGGCGCTCTGCCGGTCACGGCAGCGAACAGACCCCCCAGGCCCTGCAAAATTCCTGCAACATCGCCTTTGCCCACATTGCCTTGCAGCTGGGCGGGGAGCGGTTTTACGAGTATGTGCAGAAGTTCGGGGTTCTGGAAAAAACCGGAATCGACCTGGCAGGAGAGAGCAAGGGCGTCTTTTTTGACAAGTCCACGGTGACAGACACGGAAAAATGGGGGACGGCCTCCCTGACCTCCGGCTCCTTCGGCCAGACCTTCAAGCTTACCCCCTTGCAGCTGGTGCGGGCGGTGGCGGCGGTGGTCAACGGCGGCAACCTGCTGGAGCCTTACATCGTCCAGGAAGTGGTGGATGCCCAGGGTAACACGGTGCTGTACCAGGAACCCACGGTGATCCGCCAGGTGATTTCGGAGGAGACCTCCAAGACCATGTGCCAGCTGCTTCAGTCCGTGGTGGAGGAAGGAACGGCAAAAAATGCTCAGGTTGCCGGCTTCTCCATCGGTGGAAAAACCGGAACCAGTGAAAAAATTGATGTTTTCGATGAGAATGGCCAGAGAGTCCTGGATAAAATCGTATCATTTGTAGGGATTGCGCCCATGGACGATCCGGAGTATATTGTATTGGTAGCTTTGGACACCCCCTCCCGGGAAACGGGCATCTACATTTCCGGCGGCGTCATGGCGGCCCCCACAGTGGGAGCGGTAATGGCGGACATTCTTCCCTATCTGGGGGTGGAGCGGAGCTTCTCCCCGGAGGAGGCGGCAGGCCGGGAGATTGTTTTGGAGGACTTTACCGGCATGACCGTCTCCGATGCCCAGAAAAAGCTCAAGGAACTGGGGCTCACCGGGCAAATTATTGGTGAGGACGGCGTCATTACCGACCAGATTCCCGGAGCCGGAGAGACAATCCCCGGGGACAGTCAGGTGCTTCTCTACTGCGGGGAGGAGGCCCAGGAGCGGATGGTGGAAGTGCCGGACTTTTACGGCCTGAACCGACAGCAGGCCAGCGACCGGGCCGGGGAGCTGGGGCTGTATATCCTGGTCACAGGCAACGACAGTCTGTCCCCCCAGGTGGTGGTGACCGGTCAGTCCATGCCGGCCGGAACCCAGGTGCCGGTGGGCACCACCATAGAATTGCAATTTGCAGACACCCAGGTATCTGATTAACTTTTCGCTTATATAAGGAGATTTACCTATGAAGCTTAGAGAACTTCTTCAAAATGTGCAGGTGGTGCAGGCCACGGCGGATATGGATATGGAGATTGCCCATGTGGCCTACGACTCCCGGAAGGTGGGAGCGGGTGACCTTTTTGTGGCAGTTACCGGATTCGCCTCCGACGGCAACCGGTTCATCCCTATGGCTATGGAGAAGGGAGCGACCTGCGTGGTGTCCGCTAAGCCGTTGCCGGAGGGGGTTCCCGGGGTGCAGGTGGTGTCTGACCGGCTGGCCCTGGCCCAGATTGGAGCAAACTACTTTGGCCAGCCGGGAAAGAAGCTGAAACTCATCGGCATCACCGGCACCAACGGCAAGACCTCTGCCACTCTGCTTCTCAAATGCGTCATCGAACAGGTGCAAGGTGCCAAGGTGGGTCTCATCGGCACCATGGACAACTGGATTGGAGATAAGCGCATCCCCGCGGAGCGCACCACCCCGGAGAGCTTTGAGCTGCAGGGACTGCTGGCTGCCATGGTGGAGGCAGGCTGCACCTACGCCATTATGGAGGTATCCTCCCATGCCATCGCCCTGGACAGAGTGGGGGGCCTTCACTATGAGGTGGCGGCCTTTACCAACCTGACAGAGGACCACCTGGACTTCCACAAGACCATGGAAAACTACTGCGATACCAAGGCAGAGCTTTTCGCCCGGTGCAGCCGGGCGGTGGTAAATGGGGATGACCCCTGGTGCTCCCGGATTCTGGGCAAATGCACCTGCCCGGTGATTACCACCTCCGTCAAATCCCCGGCAGGGCTGTGGGCGGAGAATCTGGAGCTTCTGCCGGATGGGGTGACCTTTACTGCCCGGTATGGACAGCAGAGCGTCCCTGTCCGGGTGCCCATTCCCGGAAAGTTTACGGTGTATAACGCCCTGACGGTGCTGGGCTGCGCCCTGAGCCTGGGAATCTCCCTGGAGGCGGCGGCCGGGGCCCTGGCAACCGCTCCGGGGGTGAAGGGCCGGGTGGAGGTGGTTCCCACCCCCGGCAAACCCTACACGGTGCTCATCGACTACGCCCACACCCCCGACGGCCTTGAGAACGTCCTTCAGTCTGTGAAGGGCTTCTGCAAAGGACGGGTGATTGTGGTGTTCGGCTGCGGCGGCGACCGGGACCCCATGAAGCGGCCCATTATGGGAAAAATCGCCACGGATCTTTCTGACCTGGCGGTGATTACCTCCGACAATCCCCGGACGGAGGAGCCCATGGCCATCATCCAGGATATTCTTGCAGGGGTAGATTCTGGGAAAAAGAATTATAAAGTTATCGAAAATCGCCCCAAAGCCATTGCTTATGCTATGGACATTGGGGAAAAGCATGATATAATTATACTGGCCGGAAAGGGCCATGAAACCTATCAGGAAATCCAGGGGGTAAAGCACCACCTGGATGAGCGGGAAGTGGTTGCCGCTTATCTTGAGGAAAAGAGGAACTGATTATGGGCAGAATTTCGTTGCAGCAGGCAGCCCTTTGGTGCGGCGGCAGCGTGCAGGAAAAATATAAAGAGGTCACCTTTCTGGGTGCCAACAATGACAGCAGGCGTATCCAGCCGGGGCAGCTGTTCCTGGCCCTGCAGGGTGTCCGGGACGGACACGACTTTATCCCCGCAGCCCTGGAAAAGGGGGCGGCGGCGGTGCTGTGCACCCACTGCGATGGGGACTATCCTGCCATTGTGGTGCCGGATGTGCGGCTGGCTCTGGGCGAGATTGCCAGGCAGGAGCGGCTGCGCCTGGGCATGAAGGTAGTGGGCATCACCGGCTCCGTGGGAAAAAGCACCACCAAGGAGATGGTGGCGGCGGTGCTGGAAGGCACCTACCGGGTAGCCAAGACCCCCGCCAACCACAACAACGACATCGGTATGCCCATGGCCATCCTTTCCATGCCGGAGGATACCCAGATGGCGGTGGTGGAGATGGGCATGAACCATTTCCGGGAGATTGCCTACCTGACGGAGATTGCCCGGCCGGAGCTGGCGGTGGTGGTGAACATCGGCACCATGCACATTGAGTTCCTGGGCTCCCGGGAGGGGATTCTCAAGGCCAAGATGGAAATTCAGGAGGGCATGCCGGAAAACGGCACCCTGTACTTAAACGGCGATGATGCCCTTTTGTGGCGTTGCCAGGGAACGACGGTGATTCCTGTCCAGTACTTTGGAGTGGAGAACGACCAGAGTCAGGTGCAGGCCCTGGATGTGCAGGAGGAGCCCGGCGGGGTTTCCTTCCGGGTCAAGACTCCCCGGGGTGACTTTTCCGTGAATCTGCCGGTGGAGGGACTGCACTATGTCCACGATGCCCTGGCTGCGGTTTCCGTGGGTCTGGGACTGGATGTACCCCTGGACAAAATCCGGGAGGGACTGGAGAGCTTCCAGAATATGGAAGGGCGCCAGGAGATTATGGAAATCAAGGGCTACACCATTATCAAGGACTGCTACAACGCAGGCCCGGAGTCCATGGCCGCAGCTTTGCGGGTGCTTCACAACCGTCCCGGCCGCCATGTGGCGGTGCTGGGAGATATGCTGGAGCTGGGCTTTGCCAGCGCAGCGGAGCACTACAAGGTGGGCCGGATTGCTGCGGAGCAGGCGGATTTGCTGTTTGCCTACGGCCCCAGCAGCAGCCGGGTGCTGGGGGGCGCCATTACCGGCGGTATGCCCCTGAGCCGGGCCAAGGCTTTTGAGGACCGGAGCAAGCTGGTCAAAGCCCTGAAGCAGATGACAAAACCGGGGGATGTGCTGCTGTTCAAAGGCTCCCGGGGAATGCGGATGGAGCTGGCCCTGGAAGAATTTTTGAAAACAGAAGAATAATCGGAGGAAAATCCATGACAAGTGTATTGATTACCGCAGGCGCAAGCCTGATTCTCACTGCCGTGCTGGGCTATTTCCTGCTGCCTCTGCTGCGGGCGCTGAAGGCGGGCCAGTCCGTCCGGGAAATCGGCCCCACCTGGCACAACAACAAGGCAGGCACCCCTCTCATGGGCGGCCTCATGTTCATTCTGGCGGCCATTGTGTGCCTGCTGGCCAATGTGGGCAGAATCCGGGACTACTCCGTATTCTATGTCCTGATTCTGGGACTGTGCTTTGGCCTCGTGGGCTTTCTGGATGACTACTGCAAGGTAAAGTACAAGCGGGACCTGGGCCTGACGGCTCTGCAGAAGGCCATGCTCCAGATGGCTGTGTCTGCCATCTTCCTGTATCTGCTTTACAAGCAGGGCATCCTTACCTGTGACTTGTACATCCCCTTCGTGGATGTGCGGTTCCAGATTCATCCCCTCCTTTATATCTTCTTTGCCATGTTCGTGATGGTGGGCTGCGTCAATGCGGTGAACCTCACCGACGGCATCGACGGCCTTTCCTCCAGCGTCACCATCCCGGTGATGGTGTTCTTTACCGCCGCCTCTCTCGGCATGAAGCGCTACGACCTGGCCCTGCTGCCGGCGGCTCTGGTGGGCGGCCTCATCGCCTACCTGTTCTACAACTGGCACCCTGCCAAGGTGTTCATGGGAGATACGGGTTCCCTGTTTTTGGGGGGCATCGTGTGCGCCATGGCCTTTGCCCTGGACATTCCCCTGATTCTTGTGCTGGTGGGCTTTGTCTACATCGTGGAGACGGTGTCCGATCTGATTCAGATTGGCTATTTCAAGGCCACCCATGGCAAGCGTTTCTTTAAGATGGCTCCCATCCACCACCATTTTGAGATGTGCGGCTGGAAGGAAGAGAAGATTGTGATTGTGTTTGCGGCTGTGTCGGCAGTGATGTGCCTGCTGGCCTGGTTTGGTATTTCCAGCCTGGTAGGCTGAGAAAGGAGCTTCTATGGCAATACAGCCCCGTCTGTATGCCAAAGAGAACCGCCTGGGAAGATTTTCCCGGGATGAAAGTGTGGATATTCCCTTTTTGCTGCTGCTTCTGACCCTGCTGGCGGTGGGGCTTACCATGCTCTACTCTGCCAGCGCGGCCCAGAGCGCATACGATACCCGCTACGCCACCACCACAAGGTATCTGCAAAAGCAGCTGGTGTGTGCTGTGATTGGCCTGGTGGCCATGGCCTTTGCCAGCCGGATTCCGGCGGAGTTCTGGCTGAAAGCGGCCTGGCCTCTTTACGGCATCAGCATTGTGCTTTTGCTTTCGGTGCTGGTGGTGGGAGAGTCGGTAAACGGAGCCAAGCGGTGGATCAACATTGCCGGGGTGCAGTTTCAGCCCTCGGAGATTGCCAAATTCACCCTGATTCTCCTGTTTGCCAAGCTGACCCGGGGGTTCGGCGGCTATGCCAAAACCTTCCGGTATGGGGTGCTGGGCTTCGGAGCCGCCCTGATGGGCATTTTGGTGCCCCTGGCCCTGGAAAAGCACCTTTCTGCCATTATGCTCATGGGTTTGGTGGCGGTGGTGATGATGTTCATAGCCGGCACCAGCCTCAAGTGGCTGGGAATGGGGGCAGGCTTTGCCGGATTGTTCGTCCTGGTGTATACCCGCCTCATGGGCTATGCCGGAGACCGGGTCACCGCCTGGCTCCACCCGGAGCAGGACCCGTCGGATACGGGCTACCAGATTTTGCAGTCCCTTTACGCCATTGGCTCCGGGGGACTGTTCGGATTGGGATTCGGAAAAAGCAGGCAGAAATATATGTATCTGCCTTTTCAATATAATGACTATATTTTCGCCATTATCTGCGAGGAATTGGGCTTTGTGGGGGCAATGGGTATTATTTTGCTGTTTGTCCTGCTGATTCTTCGGGGATACTGGATTGCCCTGCAGGCCCGGGACCGGTTTTCAACGGTGCTGGCTGCGGGCCTCGTCACCCTCATCGGGGTGCAGGTGGTGCTGAACCTGGGGGTTGTCACCAACCTGCTGCCCTCCACGGGAATTGCCATGCCCTTCTTCTCCTACGGAGGAACGGCCCTGGCGGTGAACCTGGGGGAGATGGGGATTGTTTTGAGCATTTCCCGGCAGAGAAACCGGGCAAAGGGACAGGAGGACTTGCTGTGAATGTCGTATTTACCTGCGGCGGCACCGGCGGACACATTGTGCCGGCCATTGCCATCGCCAATACCTGGAAGGAGCATTACCCGGACAGCCGGATTCTGTTTATCGGCGGTACGGAGAAGATGGAGCGGGAGCTGATTCCCAAGGCAGGCTATGAGCTCATCAGCCTGGAAACCCACGGCATCAGCCGGGGCAAGTCTCCGGCGGCCATGTGGCACAATGTAAAGACCGTGGTATCCACTCTCAAGGCGGTGGCGGCCTGTAAAAAGATTTTCCGGGAAGTTAAGCCCCAGGTGATTGTGGGCACCGGCGGCTACGCCAGCTTCCCGGCACTGCTGGCAGGAAGCCGCATGGGCATCCCTACCTGCGTCCACGAGAGCAACGCCGTGCCGGGCATGACCACCCGGATGGCTGCCAAATGGGTAGACCGGGTGCTGGTGTGCTTCACCGACAGCGCCAAGTACTACCCGGACCCCAAGAAGGTTTCTGTGGTGGGTATGCCGGTGCGCCGGGAGTTCATTTACACGGATAAAGCCCAGGCCCGGAGCATCCTGGGGCTGGATCACCGCCCGGTGGTGGTGTCCACCTTCGGCAGCCAGGGTGCAGAGGCCATGAACCAGATGATTGCGGAGCTGTTCCGTTTGGAGAAGCTGGCAGGCTACCCCTTCCAGCACATCCACGGCGTAGGCAGCTTCGGCTGGCGGTGGATGCCCCAGCTGGTAAAGGCCAAGGGGGTTGACCTGGAGAAGGAGACCTCCATCTCCATGAAGGAATATATCTACGATATGCCCACGGTGATGACCGCGGCGGATATCGTTATCAGCCGGGCAGGCGCCTCCTCCTGCAACGAGATTGCCGCCTGCGGCAAGCCCTGCATCCTCATCCCTTCTCCCAATGTGACGGACAATCACCAGGAGAAGAACGCCCGTGCCCTGGAGAACAAGGGGGGCGCCATCGTCATGCTGGAAAAGGACAGCAGCGCCCAGGCGGTGATGGACTGCATCACAGGCCTTCTGAAGGATAAGCCCCGGTATGAGTCCATGGTGAAGGCACTGCACGGGATTTCCATTCCCGACAGCGCCGAGCAGGTCTGTAAAATCATGCGGGAACTGACAAAAGGAAACAAGTAAGGAGAAAGCCTATGGCTACCAGAGAGAGAACCGGCAGGAAAAGACCGCCGGAGCAAACCAACAGGCCTCAGCGGCCCCAGCGGAAAAGTAGACCCAAACGGGAGTGGGAGGATGTGGTGTATACACAGCCCAAGCCCTTCCAGCGCAACCGCTTCCTCCTGCGGCTGGCAACGGTGCTGGCGGTGGTGATTGCCATTGTCATGGGTATTTCCGTTTTCTTCAAAGTGGAGAATATCACGGTGTCCGGAGCCAGCCGGTATACCGCCTGGGAAATCCGGGAGGCTTCCGGAATCCGGGAGGGTTCCCAGCTGCTGGGCATCAGCGAAGCCCAGATCAGCGGCAGAATCATCTCCCAGCTTCCCTATGTGGGCAGCGTCCGGGTAAGTATAAAATTGCCGGATACGGTACATATTGACATCGTGGAGATGGAGCGGCAGGAGCTGTACGGCATTCTGGACCAGAATGACACCTGGTGGCTCATCTCCGGAGAGGGACGGGTGCTCCAGCAGACGGACAGCGCCACCGTCGCCGGCTGCACCAGAATCGAGGGCGTGAAGCTTCAGGATCCCCAGGCAGGAGAACAGGCCATGGCCTGGCAGCCGGAGCCGGAGACCAGCGAACCCACGGAGGACACCACGGAAGCCGCCACCGAAGCAACGGAGCCTTCCTCGGAATCCACCGACCCCACCGAAACCACCCAGCCCACGGAGGCGACCCAGGACACGGCGACTGCGGCCCAGAAGCTGGAAATGGCCCTGGCTCTGGCAGAGCAGCTGGCAGCCAATAACCTGAAGGATAAGATTGCCTCCATCCAGGTGGAGGATTTGACCCAGCTGGAGTTCTGGTATACCCAGCAGTATCAGGTGAAACTGGGAGACGGCAGCAACCTGGCCTATAAAGTGAACGCCGCCGCCATGGCCATCCGCCAGCTGGCCTCCTACGAGAGCGGCGTGCTGGACGCCAGCTTTACCACCTGGCCGGACCAGGTGGGATACACCCCATTTGGCAATGCAGACAATTAGTTATGTAAATTCTTCGGGAAAAAAGTAAGATTTTCTATTGACCAAATGGTGTTTTCACGATAGAATAAGGAAGTAACATTGTATTTACTGCAAATCCCCTGGATTTTTAGCAAACCATACATAGGAGGAGAAGAATATGGCTGAACAGTTTCAGGAGCGTGTTGTGAAAATTAAGGTTATCGGTGTCGGCGGCGCCGGTAACAATGTCATTAACCGTATGATTGAAGCCGGTGTGGAGGGCGTGGACTTCATCGTCATCAACACCGATAAGCAGGACCTGAACAAGTCCGTTTGTAAGAACAAGGTGCAGATCGGTGAGAAGCTCACCGGCGGCATGGGCGCCGGCTCCAAGCCGGAGATTGGCCAGAAGTCCGCTGAGGAGAGCCGGGGCCAGATTGCCAAGATTCTGGAAGGCACCGACATGGTGTTCATCACCGCCGGCATGGGCGGCGGCACCGGCACCGGCGCAGCACCCATCGTGGCTGACCTGGCTCACGAGGCCGGCGTCCTGACGGTAGGCGTGGTGACCAAGCCCTTCAAGTTCGAGGGTGCCAACCGTATGCGTCAGGCTGAGGCCGGTATCAAGGAGCTGTCCGGCAAGGTGGACTCCCTGATTATCATCCCCAACGACCGTCTGAAGTACGTCACCGACCAGAAGATTACCTTCGCCAACGCTTTCGGCATTGCCGACGATGTGCTGAAGCAGGCTGTCACCTCCATTTCCGAACTGGTGGGCTATTCCGAGCGGGTGATCATCAACCTGGACTTTGCAGACGTGTCTGCGGTTATGAAGGACGCCGGTCGGGCTCACATGGGCGTGGGCATTGCCTCCGGCAAGGAGAAGGCCGAGCAGGCCGCTCTGGCTGCCGTAGCCAGCCCCCTGCTGGAGACCTCCATCAACGGCGCTACCGGCGTGCTGGTGAATGTGACCGGCTCCGATGAGCTGACCCTGGACGATGTGGAGATTGCTGCCAGCATCGTGCAGGAGGCTGCCAACCCGGATGCCAACATTATCTTCGGCGCCACCTCTTCCGATGAATTCCAGGATGAGATGCGGGTTACGGTGATTGCCACCGGCTTTGAGCAGGCCCAGGAAGCAGAGCCCGCCAAGACCGAGGAGAAGGGAAAGCCCGTCAAGACTGCCGACGTAAGCGACATTGACGAGATTTTCAGCATTTTCAACCGCTAAGGAATGTTCTGACCATCCCGGACACTTCGTCCGGGATGGTTTTTTATGAAGGAGAAGCCTATGAATGCTTATCACGCCCTGGCCCAGAGCTATGACCGGCTGACCCGGGATGTGGACTATGAAAAAACCGTAGCCTTTTACCACCGGATTCTGGAGCGGGAGGGCCTCCGCCCCAGAACGGCGGTGGATTTGGCCTGCGGCACCGGCTCTGTGGCGGTGATTCTGGCCCGGGAGGGTCTGAGGGTCACGGGAGTGGATATGTCCGAGGAAATGCTGACGGTAGCCAGCCAGAAGGCTGTGGGTATGGAAAATCCCCCCATGTTCGTGTGCCAGTCTCTTCAGCGGCTGCGGCTGCCCAGAGGGGTGGACTTGGCGGTGTGCGCCCTGGACAGTCTGGACTATATTCTGGACCCACAGGTGTGCCAGGAGGCCCTGCACCGGATTTATAAGGCCCTGAACCCCGGGGGCATCTTTATCTTCGACGTGAACACCCCGGAAAAGCTCCGGGCCATGGATGACCAGATTTTCCTGGATGAGGACGAGGACGTGTACTGCGTCTGGCGGGGGGAATTTGACGAAAAAACCAATATCTGCTCCTACGGAATGGACCTGTTCCAGAGAAGGGGAGAGGTGTGGCACCGGAGCTTTGAGGAGCACCGGGAGTACGCCTATTCCCAGGCTCAGCTTACGGAAATGCTGCGGCAAGCCCGCTTTACCCGGATTGCCGTCTTTGGGGACGGCCGTCTGGAAGCACCCCGGGAAGGGGAGCAGAGAATCTATTTGAAAGCCAGAAAGGGAAGAATCCTATGAGTGACTATTTGGTGCGAGGCATGAGCATGGACGGCTCTGTGAAGATGGTAGCCATCCGCTCCACGGAATTGGTTAGAAGAGGGGCCCAGATTCAGGGCACCACCCCCAACGCCACAGCGGCCTTTGGACGGGCGCTCACGGCGGCCTCCATGATGGGCAATATGCAGAAGGTGGAGAACGGCTCCATGACCCTGCAGATCCGGGGCGGCGGCCCCATCGGCTCCATCGTGTGCGTTTCCGACCCCCAGGGCAATGTCCGGGGCTACGTGGTGGAGCCCAAGGTGCCCCTGGTGGAAAAATACCCCGGCAAGCTGGACGTGGGGGCCACGGTGGGCAAAGATGGAACCCTCACGGTAATCCGGGACCTGCAGATGAAAGAGCCTTACGTGGGCTCCACGGAGCTGGTATCGGGAGAAATCGGAGACGATGTGACCGCCTACTTTGCCTACAGCGAGCAAACCCCCACCGCCTGCGCCCTGGGGGTGCTGGTGGACCGGGACCAGAGCGTGAAGGTGGCCGGCGGCTACCTCATCCAGCTGCTGCCGGAGGCCTCGGAAGAGACGGTGGCAGCCATTGAGGCAGGCATCAAGCGGGCAGGCTCCGTCACCACCATGCTGGAGCAGGGGCTGACCCCGGAGGACATTCTGGGACAGGTCTGCGGCGATGTGGGCGTGGTGTTCCTGGAGACCACAGAGGTGTCCTACAAGTGCTACTGCTCCCGGGAGCGGGTGACCCAGGCCCTCATCAGCATCGGCAAAAAGGAGCTGGAGGAGATTGCGGCGGAGGGCAAATCCTTCCCGGTGGAGTGCCAGTTCTGCGATACGGTCTATACCTTCACCCCGGAAGAAATCCGGGAAATCTTAAAAACCCTGTAATCCATGGGGTGCCGGAGCCTGATCCCCAGGCTCCGGCACCCGGGGATTTACCGCATAAAACCGGTGTTTTCCAAACTTTTTTATAAAAAATCATTTTTTTGAAAAAATATGCGAAAAAGTGCTTGACAAATCGCTTGTTAGCATATATAATGTGCCATGTCGCTGAGGTGAGCAACCGAAAGCGAGGGGTAAGGGAGCATAGCTCAGCTGGGAGAGCACATGCCTTACAAGCATGGGGTCACAGGTTCGAGCCCTGTTGTTCCCACCATATCTGGCCCGGTGGTGCAGTCGGTTAGCACGCCAGCCTGTCACGCTGGAGGTCGACGGTTCGAGTCCGTTCCGGGTCGCCAAAAATCGCATTCGAGCGGGGCAATCGCCCTGCTCGATATGCCTCTGTAGCTCAGTAGGTAGAGCAGAGGACTGAAAATCCTCGTGTCGTTGGTTCGATTCCGACCGGAGGCACCAAATATGCGGGTGTAGCTCATCCGGTAGAGCGCCACCTTGCCAAGGTGGAGGTAGCGAGTTCGAGCCTCGTCACCCGCTCCAAACAGATTAGGAACGCATAGCGTTCCTAATTTCATATGGTACCGTGGCCAAGTGGTAAGGCAAGAGTCTGCAAAACTCTCATTCCCCAGTTCAAATCTGGGCGGTACCTCCAAAATCCCACAGCTTCGGCTGTGGGATTTTTTTTGTATTAAAATGGCCTCCCCGAAACCGGGGAGGCCTATGCCGTATTTAGGGAAGCTCTGAATAAATTGGCAAGAGCTGGCAGCGTGAGATTTTTCGTCAGACAAAAGAATGGAAAACAGTGGAATACTTTATGTATTTCCTGTTTTTCATTCTGCGTGGATGGCGAAAAAGATAAGCTTTCCAGCCGCAGACGATTTATTCAGAGTTTCCTTAGTGCTGTCCGCAGCTGCCGTGGCCGCAGGTGTGACCTGCGTGGCTGCCGCAGTGATGTTCGCCTTCCCCATGGTGATGGCTGCACTGCACATCGGGATTGTAGGAAAGCTTGTTTTCCAGCAGAGCGGCTACCGCCTCATCTGCATCCCCGGAGACGCCGCCGTAAAGCCGGATACCAGCCTCCTCCAGCGCCATCCGGGCACCGCCGCCGATGCCCCCGCAAATCAGGGCATCCACCTGCAGGCCGGAAAGAACCCCCGCCAGGGCTCCGTGGCCCTGCCCGTTGGTGTCCACCACCCGGGCGCTGACAACCTGACCGCCTTCCACGTCGTAAACCTTGAACTGAGCGGTGTGACCGAAGTGCTGATAGATTTCTCCATTTTCGTAAGTGACTGCAATTCTCATGGTATGTTCTCCTTTTTCGATTTTGTAGGCTTCCTGTTTTCTGGGGCAGCAGCTTAAAGGGCAGTCTCCGCCGGCACATAGCCGGTAATCGCCTCCCTGAATTTGGATGGGCAGCCCCATCACCAGGGCTTTTGCTATGCGTTTTCTGGCCTGAGCGTAAATGCTCTGCACCGTAGCCCGGCTCACCCCCAGAAGCTGGGCACATTCCTCCTGGCTCAGATCCTCCCAGTCCATAAGCCGGAGGGTCTCCACCTGTTCAAAGGTAAGCACCACAGGAGTGTCCCCTCCCGGTGTCTCGGGATAGAAGGCCAGGGCCTCCGGCAGCTGACATACCCGCCGGGACTTTACAGGTCTACCCATGACATTGCCCCCTTTCTCTTCCGGTATGATGCCATTGTAGCGCTGTTTCTGGCATATGTCAATAACTGCCGTAAAAAAGAATCCCCCGGAAATCCGGGGGAGGATCAGGTCTGTAAGCCGGGTTCTGTTTTGACAGCCATCTATCTAGTCCCGGAATTGCTCCCGGGATCCAGCCACCTCTTGGGGACGGCCGGGCAAGCCTTAAGTCCCACACACGGTGTTGCTTCGGATAGAGTTTACATCTTAAAACCCATGTCTCCATGGGCAGGGTGCGCTCTTACCGCACCTTTTCACCCTTACCCTCTTAAGGAGGGCGGTATATCTCTGTTGCACTTGTCCTGGGGTCACCCCCGGCGGGCGTTACCCGTTATCCTTGCCCTGTGAAGCCCGGACTTTCCTCACCCGGACCCTTTCGGGTTCCGGCCGCGGCTGTCCAACCTGGTCCGGAAGCTATTTTACCCCATCCCCGGCGGATTGTCAAATGTCTTGCAAAATCTTTTCTCAGGGGATATACTATGGGCATAGAGAAACAGAAATTTGGGAATAACGAGGGATTGTTATGGCAGATACATTTACACAGTATTTTGAAGGACTGAAAGATAAGAAAATTCTGGTGCTGGGCCTGGGGGTGAGCAACCGGCCGCTGGTGCGTCTGCTGCTCCAGGCAGGATGCCAGGTCACCGGCTGTGACCGTACCCCCCGGGAGAAGCTGGAGCCGGAGGTACTGGAGCTGGAAAAGCTGGGCTGCACCTTGCACTTGGGGGAGAGCTACCTGGAGGGGCTTTCCGCCGATGTGGTGTTCCGCACCCCGGGTATGCACCCGGGAAATCCTGCCCTGGAAGCCCTGAGAGCCTCCGGCGCGGCAGTTACCTCGGAGATGGAGGTGTTCTTCCAGCTTTGTCCCTGTAAAATCATTGCCGTCACCGGCTCCGACGGAAAAACCACCACCACGACCCTGATTTCCGAAATGCTGAAAGCCCAGGGCTACCGGGTGTGGCTGGGAGGCAACATCGGCACACCCCTTCTTTCGGAAATTCCCCACATGACCGCCGGCGACATGGCGGTGGTGGAGCTGAGCTCCTTCCAGCTGATGGATATGGACAGAAGCCCCCAGGTAGCGGTGGTCACCAACCTGGCACCCAACCATCTGGATGTCCATAAGGATATGCAGGAGTATGTGGAGGCCAAGAAGAATATCTTCCGCTACCAGGATGAAACCGGAGTGCTGATTGTCAACGGGGACAATGCCATCACCGCTCCCTTCCGGGGCAAGGGCAAGACCCGGTTCTTTACCCGCCAGGGACATACGGACAACGGGGCAACCCTGGAGGATGGCTGGATTTGCCGGGACGGGGAGAAGGTACTGGATACCCGGGACATCCTTCTGCCGGGGGTACACAATATCGAGAACTATATGGCGGCAATTCTTGCGGTGGAGGGACTGGTGTCCGACGAGAATATCCGCCAGGTGGCAAAGACCTTCGGGGGTGTGGAGCACCGGATTGAGCTGGTGGCGGTGAAAAACGGGGTAAAATACTATAACGACTCCATCGCCTCCTCTCCCAGCCGTACCATTGCCGGCCTGGAAAGCTTTTCCCAGAAGGTGCTGCTGATTGCCGGCGGCTACGACAAGCACATCCCCTATGACGTGCTGGGGCCGGTCATCTGCGCCCATGTAAAGAAGCTGTACCTCAACGGCGCCACGGCGGAGAAAATCCGCCAGGCGGTGATTCAGTCCCCCCAGTACCGGGAGGGCTCTCCCGAAATTGCCATGTGCGGTGATTTGTACCGGGCGGTGGAGGCGGCCTCCCGGGAGGCTCAGCCGGGGGATGTGGTGCTGCTGAGCCCCGCCAGCGCCGGATTTGACCAGTTCAAGAACTTTATGGAGCGGGGCAATGTATTCAAAAAGCTTGTAAAGGAGCTGTAACCATGGATTTGCGGCAGACGGCAGCGAAAATGCGTGAAATCATTCCGGTGAAATACTGCGGCGCAGTGATTGTGGCGGCAGGCTCTGCCACCCGGATGGGAGGCATTGACAAGGTGATGGCCCCCCTGGGAGGAGAGCCTATGGTGGCCAGAACCATCCGGGCCTTTCAGGAAAGCCCGGTCATTTCCGAAATCGTGGTGGTGACCCGGCAGGACTTGATTCCCCGGATGGAGGAGCTGTGCCGGGAATTTCCCAAGGTAATCCAGGTGGTGTCCGGGGGCGCTGACCGGGCGGCTTCCGTGGAGGCAGGCATCGGGGCTCTTTCCAAAAAAGTGAAGCTCATCGCCATTCAGGACGGTGCCAGACCCCTGGTGTCCCAGCCTCTTATTGACAGAACTGTCCGGGCTGCCCACAGCTTTGGGGCAGCGGTGCCGGGAATCCCGGTGAAGGACACCATCAAGTCAGAGAACAAGGGCTTTGTGGGAGAGACCATTCCCCGGCAGCAGCTTCGGGCCATCCAGACCCCCCAGGTTTTTGACGAGGCCCTGATTCGGGGAGCCCTGAAAAAGGCAAACCGGGAAAAGCTCCCCATCACCGACGACAGCTCCGCCGTGGAGCTTCTGGGAATGTCGGTGAAGATGGTGGAAGGGGAGGAGAAAAACATCAAAATCACCACCCCCCTGGATTTGGAGATTGCCCGGGTGTTTATGGAGGCTGAAGTATGAGAATCGGACACGGATACGATGTGCATAGGCTGGCAGAGGGTCGCCCCCTGATTCTGGGCGGGGTGAGGATTCCCTATGAACTGGGACTTCTGGGCAACTCCGATGCGGACGTGCTGCTTCACAGCGTGATGGATGCCCTTCTGGGAGCTGCGGCTCTGGGGGACATCGGCCGCCATTTCCCCGATACGGACCCGGCCTACAAGGGTGCGGACTCTCTGGAGCTTCTGAAGGAAGTGGGGAAGAAAATTGCCGCTGCCGGATACCGGGTAGGGAATGTGGATGTGACCATGATTGCCCAAAGACCCAAGCTGAAGGACTATATCCCGGTGATGGAAGCCAACATTTCCGGAGCTCTGGGGGTACCCCGGAACTGCATCAATGTGAAAGCCACCACCGAGGAGCACCTGGGCTTTACCGGGGAGGGACTGGGAATGTCCTGCCATGCGGTGTGCATTCTGGAAGAAATATAGGAGCCAATCACCTTCCGGGACGGGAACCTCCCCGGGAGGTGATTGGTTTTTCCCTGAGAATCTATGAAAAATATGTGAAACCTATTGCTATCCATCCGCCAATCCGCTATAATGGTACGGATAATAGGGTAGTTATGCAGAAAGTGTACCCTGTTTTGAAAACAGGCGGAAAGGGGAACAGAAAAGGACATGGAAGCCATTGAAAATTTGTTCCAACAAGTGGGCAGAATGCAATGGACAGACTATCTGGACATTATCATTGTTGCCTTTCTGATTTATTGGCTGCTGCCGCTGCTGCGTACCACGGGCACCGGGAGAATTGCCAAGATTGTGGTTGCCATACTGGTTGTGGCATCCTTGACGGAGGTTTTGAATCTATATACCCTTCGTTTCATTATCAATCAATTTCTGGCCATTGGCCTTTTGGCATTGGTGGTGCTGTTCCAGCCGGAGCTGCGGCGGATGATTGACCACCTGAGTAACGTAAAGCTGAAACGGCTCTTCTCCGGGGAAAAAATCCAGGAGGAGATGCTTCCCATCATTGCCCAGACGGTGCGGGCCTGCGAGGTGATGAGCCGGGAGAGGGTGGGCGCCCTCATCGTATTCGCCCGGGACAGCCGGCTGGAGGAGTACTTCAAAACCGGCACCATCATCAACGGCCAGGTTTCCGAGCAGCTGATTCGCAACATTTTCTTCCCCAAGGCTGCCCTCCACGACGGGGCTATGATTATCCGGGACGGCTGTATTGCCGCTGCCGGCTGCGTGCTGCCCCTGTCCGAGAGTGACCGGCTGAGTGCGGATCTGGGAACCCGGCACCGGGCCGGTGTGGGCATGAGCGAAAACTCCGATGCGGTGGTGGTGATTGTCTCCGAGGAGACGGGTGCCATCTCCGTGGCCATCGGCGGTATGCTCAAGCGCCACCTGGCACCCCAGACTCTGGAGCGGCTGCTGCGGAACGAGCTGTGCCACGACCAGCCGGAGCAGGAGCAAGGCCTGGTGGTAACCCTGCGGCAGAAGCTCCACAAGTGGGACAAAGGAGGCCATAAGGATGAAAAATAAGGTACTTACCGCGCTGTTTTCCCTGGCGGTTGCCTTCGGCCTGTGGCTGTATGTGATTACGGTGGTAAGCCCCGGCTCTGAGGCTACCTTCTACAATATCCCCGTGGTATTCCAGGGGGAGGGAGAGCTGACCAACCGGGGGCTGATGATCGCCTCTGAGGACACCCCCACCGTGACCCTGAAAATCGCCGGCAACCGCTCGGATTTGAACAACCTCAACTCCTCCAACATTACGGTGATTGCGGATGTGTCCAAAATCTGGGAGGCAGGGACTGCCACCCTGGACTATACTGTCTCCTATCCCGGCAACATCCGGGAGGATGCTTTGAGCATTATCAGCAAGAGCCCCGGCAAGATTGAGCTGGATGTGGAGGAGCGGATCAACAAGACCGTCAATGTGGTGGTGGACTACATCGGCTCCGTGCCGGAGGGCTTTATCTGCGACAAGGATAACATTGAAATGGATATCTCCACCATCCGGGTCACCGGGCCCAAGCCGGTGGTGGACCAGATTGAAAGCGCCAGAATCCAGGTGGATTTGTCCGGAAAGACCCAGACCATTTCCGACCGGTTTACCTACACCCTGTGCGACAAGGACGGCAACCCGGTGGATGCCCAGATGATTGAGACCAACGCCGAAGCGGTGAACATCGTGCTGACCATCCAGCGAGTGAAGACCATTCAGCTGGTTGTGGAGGTAAAGGACGGCGGCGGCGCCACGGCCCAGACCAGTACCATTACCCTGGACCCTGCCAGTATCACCGTATCCGGCAGCGAGAGCCTGCTGGAGACCCTGGACAGCCAGTATGTGATTGGCACCATTGACTTGGGTATGATTCAGGAGGATACGGAGCAGGTTATTGCCCTGGAGCTTCCCGATGGTATCACTAACGAAACCGGCATCAACGAGGTGAAGGTGAAGGTGGAGTTCCCTCAGTTGGGGACCAAAACCCTCCAGGTCAACCGACTCCAGGCTAGGAACGTTCCGGAGGGATTGAATGTGGAGTTTATCACCCAGAATCTGGAAATCAAAATCCGTGGCCCCAAGGCCCAGGTGGAGGCCATTACTGCCAATGATGTGACGGTGGTGGTGGACTTTACCGGTGCGGAATCCGGCACCATCAAGCTGAAGGCGGAAGTGGTTTTTGATGCAGAGTTTGGAGACGTGGGTGTGCTGGGCAGCCCCAGTGTGACAGCAACCCTGACGGAAGAATAAAATCTGGAAAAGGGGAATCTTGCAGTGATCAAAAGTATGACGGGATACGGCCGTGCCGTGGAGACTGTGAACGGCAGAGAATTTACCGTGGAAATCCGCTCTGTGAACAATCGCTACCTGGATTGCTCCGTGCGCCTGCCCAGAAACCTGGCGTTCTGCGAGGATGCGGTGAAGCAGGCGGTGAAGGCCTCCATTTCCAGAGGCAAGACGGAGGTGTACGTCACCCTCCGGACAGAAAGCGGCGAGGAAGTCAAAATCAGCCTGAACAAGCCGGTGGTGGAAGGATACCTGGAAGCCATGGGGCAGATGGTGAAGGAATACGGGGTGCAGGACGACATTTCCGTGTCGGTGCTCTCCCGGCTGCCGGATGTGTTTGCGGTGGAAAAGCCCCAGGTGGACGAGGAGCAGCTGCAAAAGGACTTGCTGGGCGTGGTCTCCCAGGCCCTTGCAGGTTTTGATGCCATGCGTACCACCGAGGGCAAGGCCATGGCGGAGGACCTGCGGAGCCGCGGTCAGACCATTTTACACCTGGTGGAGCAGGTGGAAGCCGGCAACGGCCAGACCGTGGCGGACTACCGGGCCCGGCTGGAGGCCAAGCTCCGGGAGGTGCTGGAGAATACCGCCATTGACGAGGGAAGAATCCTGACGGAAGCGGCGATTTTCGCAGACAAGGTGGCGGTGGACGAGGAAACCGTCCGCCTGCGCAGTCACCTGAGCCAGATGAACACCATGCTGGAGGGCGGCGGCGCCGTAGGCCGGAAGCTGGATTTCCTCCTCCAGGAGATGAACCGGGAGGCCAATACCATCGGCTCCAAGTGCACGGATGTGCGGCTGGCCCGGGTGGTTGTGGACATCAAGGCCGAGCTGGAAAAGATCCGGGAACAGACCCAGAACATCGAGTAAGCCTATGGAAATGAAGCTCATCAATATTGGATTTGGCAGCCTGATTGCAGCCGGACGGGTGCTTTCGGTGCTGGAGCCGGACTCCGCCCCCATCAAGCGAGTGGTGCAGGAGGCCCGGGAGCGGGGCATGCTCATCGACGCCTCCTACGGCAGAAAGACCAAATCGGTGATTTTAATGGATACGGACCATGTGATCCTCAGCGCTCTGACCCCGGAGATTCTGGCGGGCCGTTGGAGTGAAAAGACACAGACACAGGAGGAAGAAAATGGATAAAGGCTGTATTTTTGTAATTTCCGGAACCTCCGGCGTGGGAAAGAGTACGGTTCTGGCAAAGGTGATGGAAAAGCGGAAGGATTTGATTTTCTCCGTCTCCGCCACCACCCGGGCTCCCCGCCCCGGCGAAAAGGAAGGGGTTGACTACTACTTTGTCACCCAGGAGCAGTTCCGGAAGATGATTGACCAGGACGAATTTCTGGAATACGATGCCCACATGAACAATTCCTACGGAACTCCCAAGGCTCAGGTGGAGGAGAAGCGGAAAAAAGGTCATGTGATTCTGGACATAGACCCCAACGGCGCCTATCAGGTGCGTACATCCTGCCCGGAAGCGGTGCTGATTTTCATTGCCCCTCCGTCCATGGAGGAGCTGGAGCGGCGGCTCCGGGGCCGGGGAGATACCTCCCCTGAGCAGATGGAGCTGCGGCTCCACCGGGCCCGGTGGGAGCTGGCCCAGCAGGAAAAATACGACTACGTGGTGGTCAATAACCAGGTGGATACCTGTGTGGATGAAATACTGCAGATTATTGCGGAAAAAGCAAACTAAGATTTTGGAGGAATTGAGATTATGTTGTACCCCCCTGTTGCAGATATGCTGAAGAATGTGGATAACCGTTACCTGCTGGTGAACGTGGTTGCCCAGCGGGCAAGAGACATTGCCGCCCGTGCGGAGGAACTGCAGGAGGAGCTGCCGGAGAAGCCTGTGACCATGGCCATCTGGGAAGTGGCTGACGGCCAGCTGGCAGCTACCCTGAAGGACGAATACAAGAAATAAGTTTCGGGTAGAATACCCAATCAAGGAGGGGCTTTATGATTGCAAGAATTGCTGTTTCTGCGGCTACTTTTGCCATTGACAAGCCCTATTCCTATTTTGTTCCCCCTGCCATGCACCTGCAGCCCGGTGTCCGGGTGATGGTTCCCTTCAGCCGGAGTAACCGCCGGGTGGAAGGGGTGGTGCTGGAGGTGGGGGAAGGCCAGGAGGAAAACCTCAAGCCGGTGGAGCAGGTGCTGGACGAGGAGCCGGTGCTCTCACCCACCATGCTCCAGCTGGCGGCGTTTCTCCGGGGCCGGTGCTTTTGTACCTACTTTGATGTGGTGCGGGCCATGCTTCCCGGAGGGCTGTGGTTTGAGGCAAAAGACAGCTACACCCTGACCCCGGACAGAAGCTGGGAGGAGAAGCCTCCCCGCCAGCCGGACGCCCTGAAAATCCTGGAAGCCCTCCGGGAGAATGGAGGCACCGCCTCCGGGACCAAGCTGTCCGGCCTTATGGAGGAGGATGCCTTTGAAAAGGCAACCGCCTACCTTCTGCGGAAAAAGTGGATTACCGCCCAGCGGAGCCTGTCCCGGAAAACCCGGGACAAAACGGAAAAAATCGCGGTTCTGGGGGTGGAGGTGTCGGCGGCCCTGGCCTTTGCCGCCTCCCGCTCCAAAGCCGCCGCCATGCAGCGAAGGGTCATAGAGCTTCTTTGCAGTGTAGGCAGCGCCAGCGTCAAGGACATCTGCTACTATACCGGCTGCGGAACCCAGACAATAAACCGCCTGGCGGCTCTGGGCCTTATTCAGCTTCAGGAGCGACAGGTTCTCCGGTGCCGGGAGATTACCCCGGCCAAAATCCATGGCCCTGTGGTGCTGAATCCGGAGCAGGAGGAAGTTTTTGAGGGCCTTTGCAGCCAGCTGTCCCGGAAAGACCCGGGCGGTGCCCTTCTTCACGGCGTTACCGGCTCCGGCAAAACCTCCGTGTATATCCGCCTGATTGAAAGGTGCCTTTCCCAGGGCAAGCAGGCCATTTTACTGGTGCCGGAAATCGCCCTGACCCCCCAGCTGCTGGGGCTGATGGCAGCCCACTTCGGACAAAAGGTGGCGGTGCTTCACAGCAGCCTTTCCGTGGGAGAGCGGTACGACCAGTGGAAACGCACCGCTAAGGGTAAAGCCCAGGTGGTGGTGGGAACCCGCTCAGCGGTGTTTGCCCCCTGTCCGAATCTGGGCCTTATCATCCTGGACGAGGAGCAGGAGCACTCCTACCAGTCAGAAACCAATCCCCGGTACGCCGCCAAAGAGGTGGCATTGTGGCGGGGACTGAAAGAGGGGGCGCTGGTGCTCTTCGGCTCCGCAACCCCCAGCATCGAAACCATGTACCAGGCCAAAACCGGCAAGCTTACCCTCTACACCCTGAAAAACCGCTATAACGGCAAGGCCCTGCCCCGGGTGGAGATTGTGGATATGCGCCAGGAGCTGAAGCTGGGCAACCCCCTGAGCCTGAGCCTTCCTTTGCAGGAGGGCATCCGCAAACGGGCGGAGGCGGGGGAGCAGACCATCCTGTTTCTGAACCGCCGGGGCAACAGCCGGGCTTTGGTGTGCGTGGACTGCCGGAAGGCCCCGGAGTGCCCCCGGTGCAGCGCAAGACTCACCTATCACAGTGCCAACGGACGGCTTATGTGTCACTACTGCGGCTACTCCCAGCCGGCGCCCAGCCGGTGCCCCACCTGCGGCGGCCCCATGAAGGCCCTGGGAACGGGCACCCAGAAGGTGCAGCAGGAGCTGGAGGCCCTGAATCCGGAATATCCTGTGATTCGCATGGATGCGGATACGGTCAGCGCGGTGAACACCCACGAGAAGATTCTGGAGCGTTTTCAAAAAGAAAATATCCCGGTTCTTGTAGGCACCCAGATGGTTGCCAAGGGCTTGAATCTGCCCAGGGTAACCTTAGTAGGGGTGCTGGACGGGGACCTGAGCTTATATAACAACAGCTTCCGGGCTGGGGAGACCACCTTCAATATGCTCACCCAGGTGGTGGGCAGAGCCGGGCGGGGAGACCTGCCGGGGGAGGCCATCATCCAGACCCTGGTGCCGGAGCATAAGATTATCACCCTGGCAGCCCGTCAGGATTACGAAGGCTTTTATCAGCTGGAGCTGGAGCTGCGCCGGGTGCAGCACTGCCCCCCCTTCGGGGATGTGGTGCAGCTGACCTTTTCCGGGGAGCAGGAGCCCCAGGTGATTGCCGGAGCGGTAAAGTTCCGGGACAGCCTGCTCAGCTGCCTCTCCGGGCCTGAGTACCGGCAGGAAGCCTGCCGGGTGCTGGGGCCTGCCCCCTGTCCGGTGGTAAAGGTGAATTACCACTACCGCCACCGCCTGACGGTGAATTGCCGGATGACCCAGCCTTTGCGGCTGCTGCTGGCCCATTTGCTCCGGCAGTTCTTCCAGGACAGGCAGAACAAGGGCGTCAGCGCATTTGTGGATGTGAACGGATACGAATAGAAAGAAGGATAAACAATGGGACTGCGTAAAATTTTGACAGATA
Organism: Candidatus Faecousia excrementipullorum; assembly: GCA_018712825.1. Taxonomy (GTDB): domain Bacteria; phylum Bacillota; class Clostridia; order Oscillospirales; family Oscillospiraceae; genus Faecousia; species Faecousia excrementipullorum. Next base: position 54,707 of record DVGG01000038.1, read on the forward strand.
AAGAGCCGGCGCTTCACAAGGTCTGCAAGCCGGTGGTGAATTTTGACCAGCGGCTGCACAAGCTCCTGGACGATATGCACGAAACCCTGGCAGAGGCCGGAGGCGTAGGCCTGGCGGCTCCCCAGGTGGGAATCCTCCGCCGGGTGGTGCTGGTGGACAACGGGGAAGAGGTGCTGGAGCTGGTGAACCCCACCCTGGTGGAAACCGACGGAATCCAGGAGGGACCGGAGGGCTGCCTGAGCATTCCCGGCAAGTACGGCCTGGTGAAGCGGCCCTTCTATGCCAAGGTCCGGGCCCAGGACCGGAACGGCAACTGGTACGAGGCTGAGGGTGAGGAACTGACCGCCCGGTGCTTCTGCCACGAGCTGGACCACCTGGACGGCATTGTTTACACAGAGATTATGGAGCGCTTCCTGTCGGAGGAGGAGCTGACGGAAGAAGCGGAATAAAGGGAAAGGAGACTTGCCCATGCGTGTGGTATTTATGGGAACGCCGGATATTTCGGCAACCTGTTTGAAGCAGATTCTGGAGGATGGTTTTTCCTTGGTGGGCGTCTATACCCAGCCGGACCGGCCCAAGAACCGGGGCATGAAGCTCACCGCCTCTCCTGTGAAGGAGCTGGCCCTGGAGAAGGGTATCCCGGTGTTTCAGCCGGAGAACTTCAAATCCCAGGAGGCGGTTGACCAGCTGAAGGCATTGGAGCCGGACGTGGTGGCGGTGGTGGCCTTCGGCCAGATTCTGCCCCAGAGTGTGCTGGATGTGCCCACCAGAGGCTGCATCAACATCCATGCAAGCCTGCTGCCCAAGTACCGGGGCTCTGCCCCTTACCAGTGGGCGGTGCTGAACGGGGAAAAGGAAACCGGCGTCACCGCCATGTACCTGACCCGGAAGATGGATGCAGGAGATATGATTGACACCGCCGTGACCCCCATTGACCCGGAGGAGACTGCCGGGGAGCTGCTGGACCGACTGGCAGTGCTGGGAGCGGGGCTTCTCAGCAAGACCCTGGGACGATTTGCCCGGGGCGAGGTGGAAGGGACAAAGCAGGACGAGGCCCTGGTGACCTACGCTCCCATGCTGGATAAGTCCATGAGCCCCATCTCCTGGGAAAAGACCGCCCAGCAGGTTCACGACCAGGTGCGGGGCCTGAATCCCTGGCCCATTGCCACCATGGAGCTGGAAGGCAAGCGCTTTAAGGTATATAAGACGGTAATCGTCCCCGGAAAGCCCGGGGCAATGCCCGGCACCGTGCTGGGACTGACCAAGACCGGATTGCAGATTGCCTGCTCCGAAGGGGCTGTGGAAATTCAGATTCTCCAGGCAGAAGGCGGCAAGCGGATGGGCGCACCGGATTACTTCCGGGGCCATCCCCTGGGAGGCTGAAGGTGAGCGGACGGGAGACGGCCCTGCAGGTGCTGATGGCCTGCCGGAAGGACGGGGGCTGGTCCAACGGTGTGCTGAAAGCCTACACCGCCCGGAACCGGCTGGACAGCCGGGAGGCTGCTCTGGCAGCCCGGCTGTGCTACGGCGTGCTGCAAAACCGGGGCAAGCTGGACTTTTACCTGAATCAGCTCCTGCGGAGCAAGGGTAAGACCTTGCATCCTGTGGTGCGGGACATCCTCCACCTGGGACTGTACCAGCTGCTGGAAATGGACAAGATTCCCGATTCCGCCGCCGTGAACGAGGCGGTGCTTCTCACCCGGCAGTACTGCCCCGGGCAGAAAAACGCCCCGGGCTTTGTAAACGGCGTGCTGCGAAACGCCGCCCGCAGCCGGGATACCCTGAAAGAGCCCCAGGACTGGGAGAGCCTTTACAGCCACCCGGCGGAGCTTATCTCCCTGTTCAAAGAGCGGCTGGGAGGCAAGCGGCTGGAGGCCATGCTCCGGGCCAACAATGAAATCGCCCCTCTGGCGGTGCAGGTGAACACCCTGAAAACCACCGCTGAAGGTTTGACAAAGACTCTGGAAGCCCAGGGGGTGGAAGTCCGGCCCCACAGCTTCATGGAAAACTGCCTGATTCTCTCCGGCACCGGAAATTTGGAGCACCTGAGTGCCTTCCGGGAGGGACTGTTCTATGTCCAGGACCCGGCTTCCAAGCTGGCGGTGCAATGCGCTCAGCTTCCTGAAAATCAGGATTTTCAGGTGCTGGACTGCTGCGCCGCACCCGGCGGCAAGAGCTTTGCCGCCGCCATTGCCATGGGGGGCAGGGGGCACGTTACCTCCTGCGACATTCACCCCCACAAAATTGAGTTGATTCAAAAAGGTGCCCAGCGGCTGGGTCTGACGAACCTGAATGCCATGGTGCAGGACGCCGCGGCCTTTGTCCCCCAGTGGGAAAAGACCATGGACGCAGTGCTGGCGGACGTGCCCTGTTCCGGCTACGGAATCATCCGAAAAAAGCCGGATATTCGCTATAAAGACCCCAAGACCATGGAAAATCTTCCGGCCTTGCAGGGACAGATCCTTGCCAACCAGGCCCGGTATGTAAAGCCCGGCGGGGTGCTGATTTATTCCACCTGCACCATTTTGCGCCGGGAAAACGAAGGGGTTGTGGAGAGCTTTTTGCAGGAGCACCGGGACTTTTCCCTGGAAAAACTGCCCCTTCCCCCGGTTTTCGGGGAGGAAAACAACGGGATGCTTACTTTGATTCCCGGAGAACAGGAAACAGACGGCTTCTTTATCAGCCGCCTGCGGAGAGAGAAATGATGAACCATATCAAATCCATGACATTGCCGGAAATGGGAGAAGTGCTGAAAGCCTGGGGCCAGCCGGCCTTCCGGGCCAAGCAGGTCTTTACCTGGCTGCACAAGGGCGTGGGGAGCTATCAGGAGATGACCAATCTTCCCCAGAGCCTGCGGCAGCAGCTGGAAGAAAGCTACCCCCTCTACCGCCCCCAGGTGGTGCGGAAGCAGCAATCCCAGAAGGACGGTACAATCAAATACCTGTGGCGTCTTTCCGACGGCAACTGCGTGGAAACGGTGCTTATGCGCTACCACTACGGCAACACCGTGTGCATCTCCACGGAAGTGGGGTGCGCCATGGGCTGCGCCTTCTGCGCCTCCACCTTAGGGGGGCTGGTGCGGCGGCTGGAGCCCCACGAAATGCTGGACCAGGTGCTCTTCACCCAGATTGATTCCGGCCTGCCGGTATCTCACATTGTGCTTATGGGCATCGGAGAGCCTCTGGACAATTTTGATAATGTGCTGCGGTTTCTGGAGCTGGTGAACAGCCCGGATGGAATGAACATCTCCATGCGGCACATCAGCCTTTCCACCTGCGGCCTGGTGCCGAAGATTGACAAGCTGGCGGAGCATAAGCTCCAGCTGACCTTGTCCGTTTCCCTTCATGCACCCACCAACGAGATTCGCAATACCATCATGCCGGTGAACAAAGCCTACCCGGTGGAGGCGCTTCTGGCGGCCTGCCGCCGGTACTACGAAGCCACCGGCCGGCGGATTTCCTTTGAATACGCCATGATTCACGGGGTAAACGATACGGAAGCCGCAGCAAAGCAGCTTCTGCAAGACTTGAAGGGCCTGCCTGCCCATGTGAACCTGATTCCTCTGAACCATGTGGAGGAAAGTCCCCTGAAGCCCAGCACCCGTCAGGCGGTGCAGCGCTTCCAGCAGATTCTGGAAGACGGTGGGGTACCTGCCACGGTGCGCAGAACCCTGGGGGGCGACATTGATGCTTCCTGCGGCCAGCTCCGCAGAAAATATACGAAGCAAAACACCTGAACGAAAACAGTAACACAAAGGAGGGAAGGGGTATGCAGTATTGGGCGCTGACAGACCCGGGCTGTGTCCGGGCCCAGAACCAGGATGCTTACCAAATTGAAAAGCTGGACAAAAATACCCTTTTGTGCGTTGTGTGCGATGGCATGGGCGGCGCAAAATCCGGCAATGTTGCCAGCAGCCTGGCGGTGGAGGTTTTTGTCCAGGAGGTAAAGCGGGCTTACCGGGAGGATATGGATTCCGATTTGGTAGACCAGATGCTCCAAAGTGCGGTAAAGCTCACAAATTTCACGGTTTATGACCAGGCCCGTCAGTTTGAGGAGTTTGACGGTATGGGCACCACCCTGGTGGCAGCCCTCATTCAGGGCAACATCGCCACCATCGTGAATGTGGGAGACAGCCGGGCCTACACCATCGGCGCCGCCGGTATCCGCCAGGTGACGGTGGACCACTCTGTGGTGCAGATGATGGTGGACCGGGGGGAGATCACCCCGGAGCGGGCGAAAAATTACCCGGGCCGAAACCTGATTACCCGTGCTATCGGCACGGAGTCTGTGGTAAACTGTGATGTGTTCCACAAAAAGCTGAACCGGGGCGACTGGCTGCTGCTGTGCACCGACGGACTGAGCAATCAGATGGATGACCAGGAGATTCTCTTTGAAGTGGTGCATGGGCAGGATAAGCAGAGATGCTGCCAGCGCCTGCTGGAAATTGCCAAGGGCCGGGGCGCACCGGACAATGTAACCACTGTGTTGGTGCTGGCCTGATTCGGGCAGAAAAGGAGACGTGAGATTATGGACAAGTACATAGGACGGCTGCTGGACAACCGGTACGAGATTCTGGAAGTGATCGGTACCGGCGGCATGGCTGTTGTTTATAAAGCCCGCTGTCACCGCCTGAATCGACTGGTGGCAATCAAGATTCTGAAAGATGATTTTCTGGAGGATGAGGACTTCCGGCGGCGTTTCCATTCCGAGAGCCAGGCCGTTGCCATGCTCAGCCACCCCAATATTGTGGCGGTGTACGACGTGTCCACCTCCCCGGAGGCGGATTACATCGTCATGGAGCTGATTGAAGGCATCAGCCTGAAGCAGTACATGGAGATGAAGGGGGTTCTCAACTGGAAGGAAACCCTCCACTTTGCCATCCAGATTGCCAAGGCTCTGGAGCACGCCCACAGCCGTGGCATCGTCCACCGGGACATCAAGCCCCACAACGTGATGGTGCTGAAAAACGGCTCCGTGAAGGTGACGGACTTCGGCATTGCCCGGATGATGTCCAAGGGCAACACCCTGACCAAGGAGGCCCTGGGCTCGGTGCACTACATCTCCCCGGAGCAGGCCAAGGGCGGCCGGGTGGACAGCCGCTCGGATATTTACTCTCTGGGCGTTGTGATGTATGAGATGATTACGGGCCGTCCTCCCTATGATGGGGAATCCCCGGTATCCGTAGCCATTCAGCACATCAACGGCGGTGCTCCCATGCCCTCCACCCTGAACCCCAATATTCCCGGGGGGTTGGAGCAGATTATCATGAAGGCCATGGCCCATGACCCGGCGGAGCGTTACCCTTCCGCTACAGCGATGCTGGCGGATATGGATGAGTTCCGGAAGGAGCCCACCATGCTCTTTGATTACCATACTCCCCCTCTGGATGCGGTGACCAAGCTGACCCAGAAGCCCCTGGAGCTGACCCCCAACCGTACCGCCCCCAAAACCACGGCGGAGCGGGTAGCCGGCCCCAGCGGCAGCTCCGCAAATCGATCTGCCACCGGTCGGAATCAGCCGGTGCGGAAAACCCAGGAGCAGCTGGACCGGGAGCGTCGGGAACGGCGGCGGAGGCAGCAGGAGGAAGCAGCCAGAAAGAACCGCAGCGCCACCATTGCCATTATTGTGTGTTCCGTGGTTGCCCTGATCGCCATCGGCGTGTTTGTGGTGATTCTCTTCTCGGAGTTCGGAACCGGAGAGCAGCCCAAAGAGCTGGTGCCGGTCCCCAACCTGGTAGGACAGAAATACGAGGACATTGCCACCCTTTACCCGGATTGGGAGATACGGCTGCAAACGGAGGTATATGACGATACCTACGAAGCCGGTGTCATCATAGATCAAGAGCCGGGCACTGGCTCCCAGGTAGAGGCCGGCACCCCTGTTTTCGTGACGGTGAGCCTGGGGAAGGAAACGGAGCCTACTTACATGGAAAACCTGGTGAACATATCCGTGGACCGGGCACAGGAGATTCTCAATGAGTCCGGTCTTGCCCTGGATGTGCAGATTCAGGAGGAAAACAGCGATATTATCGTGGAGAAGAATGTCATCCGCACCGAGCCGGAGGCAGGAGAACCCCTGACCATGGGGCAGACGGTGGTTCTGTATGTGAGCAAGGGCCAGGAAATTAAAGAGGTCGATATGCCCAATCTGGTAGGCTATACGGTAGATACGGCTATGAGCGTTTTGGAGCGGTACGGATTCCCGGTGCCGGAGATTGAGATGGTTTACAGCAGTGCTTCGAAAGATGAGGTGGTGGAACAGTCCGTGGATCGGGGCGTAAAGGTGACGGTGGATACCGTTATTGTCTTGAAGGTGTCCAGGGGGCCGGAGCCCACCCAGCCAACCGAAACCGAGCCTACCGAGCCGACCGAGCCAACTCCTGTAAAGAAGGACGTGACCTTCACCCTTCCGGAGCTGACGGAGGAGACCCAGGTGGATATCTGCCAGGCTGGTGAGACGGTGCACTCCAGAACCGTATCCGCCGGAACCAAGAGCATCGTGGTAAGCCTGGTGGGTACCGGTACCCAGTATTTTGAAGTTGTGATTAACGGAGAGGTTTACAGCTCCGTAGAGGTGGTATTTACAACGGATGAGTGAACGAAGAACAGGGCGGATTGTCCGCTCCCTCAGCGGCTTTTATGATGTGCAGACCCCGGCGGGTGTGGTCACCTGCCGGGGTCGGGGGAGCCTGCGCCGGGGCGGGGAGAGCCCCCTTACCGGCGATATGGTGGAGATCACCGTGGAAGGGGGCAAAGGTATGGTGGAGCGGATTCTCCCCCGGAAAAATGCCTTTGTCCGTCCGGCGGTTGCCAATGTGGATGCGTTGGTGGTGTTTGCCGCCAATGTGAATCCGGTGACAGAGCCCTTCCTCATTGACCGGGTGGCAGCCATTGCCGGCGACCAGGGGGTAGAGGTCTATATCTGCATCAACAAGTGCGACCTGGACCCGGCGGTGGATCTGGAGCGGATTTATACCCGGGCAGGCTTCCCGGTAATCCGGGCCAGTGCCCAGACCGGAGAAGGGGTGGCCCAGCTGCGGAGCCTCCTTTCCGGCAAGCTCACCGCCTTTACCGGCAATACCGGCGTGGGCAAAAGCAGTATGCTCAATGCTTTGTGCCCGGGTCTGGAATTGGCCACCGGCCAGGTATCCCAGAAGCTGGGCAGAGGCCGGCATACCACCCGCCATGTGGAGCTTTTCGCCCTGGATGACAACACCTATGTGGCGGACACCCCGGGCTTTGCCTCTTTCGATACGGAGCAGATGGAGATTATTCTCAAGGAGAACCTCCAGTACGCTTTCCGGGATTTTGCCCCATACCTGGGGGAATGCCAGTTCCACGACTGCTCCCACAGAGCGGAACCGGGCTGTGCCGTCCGCCGGGCGGTGGAGGCAGGGGAGATTGAAGCCTCCCGCTATCAAAGTTATCTGCAGCTGTATGACCAGTACAGCCGCATAAAAATTTGGGAAAGAAAGTGAAACCGATGGCAAACAAGAAAACAATGTGGATTACCCGTACCGGGGTGCTGCTGGCACTGCTTCTGGCGCTGCAATGGGCGACCCTGGGCACCAAGGCCTTTGCCGGACAGTACATCACCGGATCTCTGGTGAACTGTGTGCTGGCGGTATCCGCTTTGACGGCGGGCTTAAGCAGCGGCCTGGTAATTGCCCTGCTGTCTCCCATTTTTGCCTATCTTCTGGGCATTGCCCCTCAGCTGGTGGTGGTTCCTGCCATTATGGCCGGCAACTGCGCCCTGGTTCTGGTGCTCTGGGCCGTGGGCAGGGGAGATGCTCCCATGTGGCGCAAGGCCGTGGCAGTGGTGCTGGCGGCTGTGTGTAAGTTTGTGGTGCTGTACCTTCTGGTGGTGCAGGTCATCTGCGGCGTGGGTGCCAGCTTCCTGCTGGGCCAGAGCTTCTTTGGCGCACCGGTGCTGCTCCAGCCCATGATTCAGGCTCTGCCCCTGACCTTCTCCTGGCCCCAGCTGATTACTGCCCTCATTGGCGGTACCCTGGGTGTGCTGGTGAGCAGGATTCTTGACAGGGCCAAGGCTTAAGGAGAATTGCTGTGCTTGTAGAGAAAACCGATTCCGGAGTCTTTGATCAGATTTACGCTCTGATGGAAACGAGCTTTCCCCTGGAGGAGTGCAGACCTTACCCGGAGCAAAAGGCATTGCTGAGCCGTCCGGCCTACGGACTTTATGCCGCCAGAGACGACCGGGAGGGAAACCTTCTGGGCTTTGCGGCTGTGTGGGAATGGGAGGATTTTGCCTTTATCGAGCACATTGCCGTAAGCCCCCACTACCGTAACGGAGGCCTGGGAGGAAAGCTTCTTGACCAGGTGGTAGCCCTTCTGGGAAAGCCGGTCTGCCTGGAGGTGGAGCCGCCGGATGGAGGCATGGCCTCCCGCCGGATTGGGTTCTACCAGCGCCATGGCTTTTTCCTGAACCCATACCCCTATATCCAGCCCTCTATATCCCAGGGACGAAACCCCATCCCCTTGCAGATTATGACCTACGGCCGGGAGATTTCGGAGGCGGCGTTTGCCACCATCCGCAATCGCCTGTATCGGCAGGTTTACCAGGTGGAAGTATCATAAAACCGGAGGAAGCAGGAATTTTCCTGTTTCCTCCGGTTTTTGTTTCGGTATTACAGATGGAGTACCCGATCCTTGATTTCCTGGGTACGGCCCTGGTTCCAGAACTGGGTGCCAATGTAGCCGCAGGTACGGCGGGCCACATTCATCTTGTTCTGGTCGGTGTTGCCGCACTGGGGGCAGACCCACACCAGCTTGCCGTCGTCCTCCTGAATCTGGATTTCGCCGTCATAGCCGCAGACCTGGCAGTAGTCGCTCTTGGTGTTCAGCTCCGCATACATGATGTTGTCGTAGATGAACTTCATGAGCTGGAGCACTGCATCGATGTTCTGCTGCATATTGGGCACTTCCACATAGCTGATGGCGCCGCCGGGGCTGAGCTGCTGGAACTCTGCCTCGAAGGACAGCTTGGTAAAAGCGTCAATCTCCTCGGACACATGGACGTGATAGGAATTGGTGATGTAATTCTTATCGGTAATGCCGGGAACCATGCCGAAGCGGTTTTGCAGGCACTTGGCAAACTTGTAGGTGGTGGACTCCAGGGGGGTGCCATAGAGGGAGAAGTCGATGTTGTGCTCCGCCTTCCAGCCCTTGCAGGCATCGTTCATGTGCTGCATGACCTTCAGGGCAAAGGGCTTGGCCTCCGGGTCGGTGTGGGAGCGGCCGGTCATGTACTTGACGCACTCATAAAGTCCGGCATAGCCCAGGCTGATGGTGGAGTAGCCGCCGTAGAGGAGCTTATCGATGGGCTCGCCCTTCTTGAGCCGGGCTAGAGCGCCGTACTGCCACAAAATGGGGGCAGCGTCAGAGAGGGTACCCTTCAGGCGGTTGTGGCGGCACATAAGAGCCTGATGGCACAGCTCCAGCCGCTCGTCAAAAATCTCCCAGAACTTCTTCTCGTCCTTGCCGGAGGACAGGGCCACATCCACCAGATTGATGGTGACCACACCCTGATTGAACCGGCCGTAATACTTGGGCTTGCCGTTTTCATCCACATAGGGGGTCAGGAAGGAGCGGCAGCCCATGCAGGTGTAGCAGTGGCCTTCGCCGTTCTTGTCAACCTTCAGCTCCAGCATCTTCTTCTCGCTGATGTAGTCCGGTACCATCCGCTTGGCGGTGCACTGGGCGGCCAGCCGGGTCAGATACCAGTAGGGGGAGTCCTCGGTGATGTTGTCCTCCTCCAGCACATAGATGAGCTTGGGGAAGGCGGGGGTGATCCACACGCCCTTTTCATTCTTCACGCCCTCATACCGCTGCCGGAGCATCTCCTCAATGATGAGAGCCAGATCCTGCTTCTCCTGGGGATTCCGGGCTTCGTTGAGATACATGAACACGGTGATGAAGGGAGCCTGACCGTTGGTGGTCATGAGGGTAACCACCTGGTACTGGATGGTCTGCACACCCCGGCTTACCTCGTCCCGGAGCCGATCCTCCACCAGCTTGGCGATGGTGGCCTCCTCGGGATGGACGCCCAGGGTTTCCAGCTCCTTTTCCACCACCTTGCGAATCTTCTCCCGGCTCACCTGGACAAAGGGAGCCAGGTGGGTCAGACTGATGGACTGACCGCCGTACTGGTTGGAAGCCACCTGAGCGATAATCTGGGTGGCGATGTTGCAGGCGGTGGAGAAGGAATGGGGCTTCTCGATGAGGGTGCCGGAGATGACGGTGCCGTTTTGCAGCATATCCTCCAGGTTTACCAGATCGCAGTTGTGCATATGCTGAGCATAGTAGTCTGCGTCGTGGAAGTGGATGATACCGGCCTTGTGGGCATCCACAATCTCCCGGGGCAGGAGAATCCGGCTGGTAATGTCCTTGGAAACCTCACCGGCCATGTAGTCCCGCTGCACGGCGTTGATGGTGGGATTCTTGTTGGCGTTTTCCTGCTTCACTTCCTCGTTGTTGCACTCAATGAGGCTGAGAATCCGGTCGTCGGTGGTGTTGGCCTGACGGAGCAGGCTTCTGGTGTAGCGGTAGGTGATGTACTCCTTGGCTACTTCATAAGCACCGTGGGACATAATCTCCTTTTCCACCAAATCCTGGATTTCCTCCACGGCGGGGCTTCTGCCCATCTCGTCGCAGCAAATCTGTACCCGGCTGGCAATCCGCTGAATCTGCAAAGGCGTCATGCGGACGCTCTCCTCCGCAGCGGCATTGGCCTTGGTGATGGCGGTGATGATTTTCTGAATGTCGAAAACCGCCTCCGCACCGTTTCGCTTGATAATCTTCATAGGGGCTCCTCCTGTGTCTTTCTAAGGGAACACACAATATATTGTGGTTGGATTTCAGAATACACCTATATTTAGATGCGCAAGTCATATTATACATATTCCTGGGCTTTTTTCAAGAGGCAAAAGGGAACTTCCAAAATTCCCCATTGTGCAATTTTACCCCGGAAATTTCGATGCCGGCCCTGAGGAAAAATGCTGCGGAAACATGGAATCCACCGGGGATTGGCCCCTTTCCCCGGGAAAATCCCATTCCGCCCAAAACATTATGGAAACACCCCAAGGAAGAAACCCTTTGCCGGGGAAGATAAGGCCCCAAGAGATTGTAAACTCTGCTGAAAATTTGGAAGGGGTCTTGACAAACTTCGCACAGACTGGACTCTGGGGCATAAACTGTCCTGTAAGCGAAATGCTTCGTCCAAATCCAAATGGGGAGGTAACGAAAATCATGGCAGATAACTGTAATGCAGTGTCCCAATGCGGACAGGACAGTTCCACGCTGTCCATCCATACACGAAAAATCACCGACAGCTGCCGGGATAAGGATTGTATCGAAGGGCTGCGGGTCTACCTGACCAAGGGCTCTCAGGCAATTCTGGACACGGCGGCCTGCACCAAGGTGCGGTGCGCCGAGCTGATTTATACCTATATTGATGTGGAGCCGGTGGCCTTTGACCGGAATCACTACTGTGTGAATGTAACCTATTACTACCGGGTGCTGGCAGACGCCACCGTGGGCGGCTGCCGTCCCACCACCTTGTACGGCCTGGCGGTATTTTCCAAGCAGGCGGTGCTGTGCGGCGAGGAAAGCACCGCCCACATCTTCACCAGTAATACCGTTCTGGATGGGCAGGATGGTTGCAGCGTATACAGCACCAATCTGCCCACGGCGGTGGTGGAGGTGCTGGACCCCATGGTGCTGTGCTCTCAGGTTAAGGATGTGCGGGACTGCGGCTGCTGCCACGACACCTGCCAGGAGCAGATTCCCCAGTGCGTCTGCAAGCTCTTTGACGAGCAGCTGGTGCTGGATGGGGAGAGCCGCCGGCTGTACGTCACCCTGGGCCAGTTCTCGGTAATCCGGCTGGAGCGGGATGTGCAGCTGGTGGTGCCGGTGGTATCTTACAGTATGCCCACCAAGGTCTGCTGCGAGAATCCCGGCTGCGCCGAGGACCCCTGCGAGATGTTCTCCCGGATTCCCTTCCCCACGGAGCGGTTCAATCCTACAACCTGCGACCGGAAGGATGGGGACTGCGGCTGCTCCTGCGGCTACACCACCACCAAAACCTGCGGCTGCGGCCAGTAACAAAGAAGGGCTGCCCATCGGGCAGCCCATTTTTGCTTACTTATGGCCAACTTTCTTCTTGGTCCCGTCGGGATAGACAATGTAGGTGTTCTCCAGCTGCCCGGTGAGGTTGGCCTTCACGGAGTCAATGTAAATCCGGCGAAGCTTGTCCCGCTCTGCCAGTTCCTCCGGGGTCAGGGGCTCTACCTTGGCTTTGTGAGCCAGCTCGTTGATTCTTGCAATAACTTCATCCATTTTCATAGGAATCACCTCATATATAGCGGTCAATGACCACGGAAATCCGGCCTTTTTTCGTCTGACCGTTGACGGCTTTCAGGCATATTTTGCCCATTCCCCGCAGGGATATTTTGGCACCTTCCGATACCTGCTTGTCGGGTTTTTCCCAGGGCTGACCGTCCACAGCCACCCGCCCGGCGGCGATGTGCTGGGCTGCCTGGGAGCGGCCTATGGAAAAGCCGGCGCTTACCACCCCGTCCAGCCGGAGGGAGGCCAGGGTGTCACGGATCTGCCGTGTCTTGGCCTGGGGCAAGGACAGGTTATCCAGGGGAACCTGTCGGAGGGATAGATGGACTCTTCCCGCCTGGGTGAGATTTTGCAGAATAAAGGGGGCCATCTGGGCTGTGACAAACACAAAGAAGCACCCATCTCCCACGGCAATATCTCCAATGGCCTGGCGCTGTACCCCGGCGCCTATGAGGCTGCCCAGAATGTCCCGGTGGGTCAGACAATCTCCTGCGTAGAAGCTGCCCTCTACACATACCAGGGGAGAATCCTCCGAGGTAAGAAAATCTTCCTCCAGATAGTCGGGAAGAAACAAAAGGCTTCTCCGCTCCGCCTCCGGGTATCCCCCGAAGAACATAAGCTCTGCCTGCTGTCCAAAAAGATACTTTGCCATCTCCTGCTCCCGGGGAGAGAGAAAGCCGGTGGCGGCAGGAATGTTCCGGCGCATACCGTTTTGAATCTTGTCCCAGATTTTCGCCAGCAGCAGCCGGTCCTCCGGGTCCTGGGAGATTTTTTCAATGTTGCTTCTGTCCATTTTGCACCTGCCCATGAGAAATGCTCTGATAGGCCCATTATACCATAGGTTTTTCCTATTGCAAGAAAGTTTTTCTTGTGCAGAAAGGCCCTTTCCGGTATAATAGCACCAGAAAGCAGGTGAAACCATGAAAATTGGGATTATTGGCGCCGGAGCCTCCGGCATGGCAGCGGCCCTGGCGGCGGCGGAATACCCGGAGGTGGAGGTGCTGGTTCTGGAGCGCCAGAGCCGGGTGGGGCGGAAGCTCCTGGCCACGGGAAACGGCCGGTGCAACCTGACAAACCTTCACGCCCTGGAAGGGGGCTACCACGGAGAGTCGCCGGACTTTTCCAAAGAGGCCCTGACCCGGTTTTCCCCGGAGGAGACCCTTGCCTGGTTCCGCTCCCTGGGACTTTATACGGTGGCGGAGCCCTCCGGACGGGTGTACCCCTATTCCGACCAGGCCAACTCCGTGGTGGATGTGCTGCGGCTGGCCATGGACAAGCCCAATATCACCCTGGTCACGGGATTTACGGTGGAGAAAATCCGCCGGGAGCCGGAGGGCTTTACCCTCAGCAGCCGGAAAGACAGCTATTTTTGCCATAAAGTGATTGTGGCCTGCGGCGGTCTTGCGGGAAGCAAGCTGGGGGGCACCATGTCCGGCTATCAGCTTCTGGGAAAGCTGGGCCACCGGAGTACCCGCCTCCGTCCGGCTCTGGTGCAAATCAAATGCGGCTGGGCTGGCGTTGTGGGCCTGAAAGGCGTGAGAGCCAACTGCCATGTAAAGATCTTCCGGGATGAGGCTTTGTTTGCCCAGAGCACCGGGGAACTGCAATTTACGGAAATGGGCCTGTCCGGGCCGGTGATTTTTGAAATCTCCCGGGATGTGTGCTTCGGAAAGGGCGATTGGGAAGCGAGGCTTGACTTCCTGCCGGAAATGTCCCCGGCGGAGCTGGAAGCCATGCTTCTGGAACGGAAGCAGCGAAACTTCCCCATGGAGGAGCTGCTGACGGGAATCCTCCACAACCGGCTGGGCCGGGTGCTGACCAAGGCCGCCGGCATCGGCGGGCGGCAGGCAGGGGACCTGACCCGGGAGGAGATTGGCCAGGTGTGCCGCACCGTGAAGGCTTTTGCCATACCCCTGACAGAGCCTTTGGGGATGGACAGCGCCCAGGTCACCGCCGGCGGGGTGCTGACGGAAAACTTTGACCCCCAGACTTTGGAAAGCCGTCTGGTGCCGGGGCTGTACGCCTGCGGCGAGGTGCTGGATGTGGACGGGGACTGCGGCGGATACAATTTACAATGGGCGTGGAGCTCCGGAAGATGTGCAGGGCTTCATGCAGGAAAGGAAAGCGTATGATTCGGATTCGGGAAATTTCCATGCCCCCGGAGCATTCCGTGGCCCAGCTGGGCTATGAGGCTGCCCGGCTTTTGAAGGTGCCCAACTCCAAAATCCGGAAGGTGAAGCTGGTGCGTCGTTCCGTGGACGCCCGGAAAAAGCCCCAGGTGCGGATTGTGTATACCATCGATGTGGCGGTGGACGGCAGCGAAAAGAAGATTCTCAAAGGAAGCGGCTGCAAGCGGGCGACCATTGCCCCGGTTACTTATTATAAGGTAGCAAAGGCGGAAACCCAGCCGGAGCATCCCCCGGTGGTGGTGGGCTTCGGCCCTGCCGGAATGTTTGCCGCTTTGGTGCTGGCCCTGGCAGGTTTGAAGCCTCTGGTGCTGGAGCGGGGAGAGGATGCTGCCACCCGCCATGAAAAGGTAGAGACCTTCTTCCGGGAGGGGAAGCTGGACGAAGGAAGCAACGTGCAGTTCGGAGAGGGAGGCGCCGGCACCTTCTCCGATGGAAAGCTGAACACCGGGGTGAACAACGAAAGAATCGGCTGGATTCTGGAGCAGATGGTAGCCGCCGGGGCAGGGGAGGACATCCTCTTTGATGCCAAGCCACATGTGGGCACGGACGTGCTTCTGACGGTGGTGCAGAATATCCGCCATCGGATTTGTGCTTTGGGTGGGCAGGTGCGCTTCCGGGCACAGGTGACGGATATTTTCAGCCGGGAGGGAAAGCTCACCGGCTTGCAGGTGAATGGTCAGGAGGAGATTCCCTGTGACCGGGTGATTTTTGCCATCGGCCACAGCGCAAGAGATACCTTCCGCCAGCTGAAGGCCCTGGAAATCCCCCTGGAGCAAAAGCCCTTTTCCATGGGCGTGCGGATTGAGCACCTGCAAAAGACCGTAAACGAAGCCCAGTACGGGGCGGATTTGCCCGTCCTGCCTCCGGCGGACTACAAGCTGGCGGAGCATCTGGAGAATGAGACGGTGTATACCTTCTGCATGTGTCCCGGCGGCTATGTGGTGGCGGCGGCTTCGGAAGCGGGGGGCGTGGTGACCAACGGCATGAGTTACGCCGACCGGGCAGGGGAGAACGCCAATGCGGCCCTGCTGGTCACCCTGAACCCGGTGGATTTCCCGGGAACCGACCCCTTATCCGGTATGCAGTGGCAGGAGGAGATTGAAAAGCGGGCATTCACCCTTGGCGGCGGCAATTACTTTGCTCCTGCCCAGCTGGTGGGGGACTTCCTGAAAGGCAAGCCCAGCACCGGTCCCGGCATGGTGCAGCCTACCTACCGCCCCGGGGTGACCTGGTGCGACTTGCATCAGGTGCTGCCGGAAAAAATCACCCACGCCCTGGCTGAAGCCCTGCCCCGGCTGGAGGGAAAGCTCCGGGGCTTTTCCCACCCGGAGGCGGTTCTCACCGCCCCGGAAACCCGCAGCTCCTGCCCGGTGCGGATTGTCCGGAACCAGGAACGACAGTCCACCGGCCTTTCGGGCCTCTACCCGGCAGGAGAAGGCGCCGGCTACGCCGGCGGCATCATGTCCGCCGCCATTGACGGCATGCTCTCGGCTGAAGCAGTTGTGGAAAGTATACAATGATGGGATTTTTTAGTGCAAATTTTGCAATGCTGTATATGGCGTATTCACAAAAAATACAAAAAGTCAAGAATAGGTTTCCTGAGGCGTTGACAACTAGGGCAATAAATTATATAATTTTACTGCATATGTAAGATGTATTATAGACATTATATACAAATTTCGACAAATGGAAATGGGGGAAGCAAATGAAAGTGGGTATGAAGCGAATACTGACCCTGCTTCTGGCGGTGCTTCTGGTGATTCCCCAGGTGCCACTGCGCACTTATGGCGCCGAAGAAAATCCGGCAGAAGCCGGTCAGAGTGTTACGGTTACATTTGCTGTTGGAGAGGAGGCCTATACCAATGACCCCGGTTCCGGCCAAACCCATATTACGGCGGACGAGCCTGTCACAGGTGGGGAATTGGTGTATACCCCTTGGGCCGGGAGATATAAGGTAACAGGTACAGGTACGCTGTGCAGCTTTACCATTCCGGCCGGGACTTCGTTGGAGCAAAACGGCATTGCGCTTCCGAAACTCAATGTGACGAATATTGGAACGGAAAATACCAATACTTATCTTTCCTCCTACTCCTGGGCGGACAGCCGGGGAATGATTTGTAATGAAGATACGGTGTTTTCCGAAAATACCACCCTGTCCGTGGCGCTGTACGGCGACGGGGAAAGCTACAGCCTGAACTTTGTCTGCGGCGGCGGAACCTGCAGCGGAGGCCACAGCATTCCCTATGTGCTCGGCGGCTACCCCTCTGCCACGCTTTCTTTGGGGTAGAGTGTTTCTGCACCCTACATTCCGTCTAAGGCGGATGTTGATGCCAATTACTCCAGCCAATGGTGTTCCCACGGAAAAGACCATGGAGAGAGCTTCGTCAAATGGCAGGTGAAGAACACAACCACCGGAGAAATGGTGGACTTCACGGCCGGTACGCCGATTACTGCTGATTATGTGGAAAACGATGACCACAGCATCAAGGTCTATGCCGTATGGGGCGGCGAAGCGGTAACTGCTACCTTTATGAATGGAGACACAGTGGTGCAGACGGCAGAGATTCCTGGGGGCACCGCTTTGGGTGAGTTGCCGTCTGTGACAGCACCGGAGGGACAGCGTTTCCGGGGGTGGCAATACACGGACGAAAATGGGGAAACCCATTTCGCTACACCCCAGACCGTTATCACCGGGGACACGATATTTACCGCCGTATTTGTTACCATTGAAGAGGTGACCGTCCAGATTCTGGATGTCCTTTTTAACGGCAAGACGGCACAAACGCTGGAACTTACCGGAGAAAAAGGACAGACTCTGGAGGCGCTTTTCCGGAACACAGCCCTTGCGGACGGCACGGCTCTGGACCGGTGCCTATGGTACACCGTTGCAGAGGATGGGACAAAGACCAAGGTACAGAAGGATACAGTTGTGGAAGGAGATATGCAGCTGTATACCTACTCCTATCAACTGGTTTTGCAGCTGAGCCCCGCAGAAGCAGCATCCCTCCGTTCTGTGGTGGTGGAGGAGAATGAGGATGGCGGCATGACTCTGATCATTACGGCCAGAGAAGGGCAGCCGCTGGCAGCATCCGACTTTGTGGTAGATGGTGTAGACTATACCACCTATGCCTGGAGAACTGCGGACGGTCAGCCTGTGAATATCCAGAGCTTGATTGCTAACGGAATCACCGAAAATATTACCTCCAGCGGAACTCAGCAGGCAACTGCCCCAATGTCCATTAACTTCTATGTGGCAGTAGATGACAATTGGATTTTGCTGACCCATCAGAAGATGGAGGTGTATCAGCCCCAGGAGGGCAGATACTACATTACCGGCGGTCAACTGGAGAGCATTTACGGGGAATACGGCTTCCGGGCAGAGCAGCTGAAAACCGGAACCAGATATTTCCCCCACACCACACGGGATGGCGAAACCATCTGGGCCGACGCTTCCGTTGTAATCGAGGACGGCGTCGCCTACAGCCCCATCTTGCGGGCCGAAAATGTGCACCAATGCGATGTGTACTATCTGCCTCACCAGAGCTGTACCGATAACGGGAATCCGGGCGTCTATGCACAGCGGGAGAGCTTCTACACCCTTACGGTTACTGACTCTGGAAACAAGGTCTACGAGAATGGGGAAGACATTCCGCCTGTCACCTATTGGCTGAGGGGCACCACTGCAAGTGTTACAGTGAAGCTGCCAGACGGCGTCCAGTGGGAATGCCTGGGGCGGGATGACACCACCGTGGAGGGCACAGACAACGGTGACGGCACCATGACCTTCTCCGTTCCCAACATTACCCAGCCTTATCAGATTACTCCCCGGCTGAGCAACGGTGAGATCTATATCACCTATGATGTAAACCTTCCCTATGATGCCAGTGACCCGGACTATGGCGCTCCTCTGGTGGAGGGTTCTCCGGTGCATACTTTGGTGGGGAAACAGGGAACTAACCACTTGGTTCTGGCCCCAAGCCTTACTACCTACTACTACAACTACGGCAGATACCTGGGAGAGGCTACCTTCCTGGGCTGGGCGGTTAACGGGGATACGAATGCTCTGATTCAGCCGGGAGAAACCTATACCATCCCCCAGGACAGCGAAGGAGTCACTCTGGTAGCCCAGTGGTCTACCAGAGTCGGAGGAGAATCCCAGACCACCAATTCCTCCATGGTCAACTTCTTCGTGGCACTGACCGCCGTCCCGGAGGGCGCCGTGGGTTGGGCTGCCAGTACGGAAATCAATTTCTTTACGGATTCCGTTTATACTGCCGATTGTAATGTTTTGGGCACCGATGTAATCGACCAACGCTTGTTTCAGTCTACCATTACCCTGGAGCATGGAGGAAAGCAGTATGTTGTTCTGGGAGCCACCAATAATGCAAACCTTCTGGATACTCATAATGAGTTGGTGAACAAACTCACCGCAGGTATGACCAAGGTGGGACGTGACGGCAGAAAGTATACTTTCCAGATGAACTTCCCCACGGACGAGGAAGTGCTCCGGCAGATTCGTCACATGGTGGAATCTGGCACCACCATCACAGTCAACGGCAAGGCCGTTACCGCTGCGGAGCTGACGGCGGACCGGTTCGCCGTCCGGTGGCATGTGTTCAAAGTGGATACCACAGACGGCTGGCATGTGGATGGTGTGCTGGTGGCAAAGACAGGCAGCCTCACCGTTACCAAGACCTTCGCCGGTGATCGGGAAGCCATTGATGCAATCAAAGACGGCTATCGGATTGAGGTTGCCTATGTTCCCAGGGCTGGGGAGGCTGCTTCCGTTGTTCCCCCTCATCCCGGTGCACCCCTCACCCTCACCGATGAGAATGTTTCCTTTAATCAGGAAACCAACACCTATACCTGGACTGTGCCGGTGGATATGAACCGGGACTACACGGTAGAGGAAATCAATTATACCTCTCAACTGGACAGCGTGGTTACCACTGCTCAGTATTATGTTTCCGGCTCCAGAATCCCGGAACAGAATACCAATGGATGGCAGCCTTATAACACTGCGGTAACCGTGACCGGTCAGGCAGAGACTGACGGCCGTCAGACCGTCGCCTTCCTGAATACCTACACCCAGACTGGCGAGATGATTCTGGAAAAGGTGGACGCCATGACTGGTGCTTTGATGCCTGGCGTATCCTTTACGGTGGCAAAGCAAGGCGACGCCACCCTGACCATTTACCGTCTGCCGGATGGGACATACACCACAGACAGCGCGGCGGAAGGTGCAGTACCGGTTGAGGGCAATGTTATTACCACCAACGCCAACGGTCAGGCATTTCTCCACCTGGGAGTGGGTACCTTCACCTTCCGGGAAGAGGTTCCCACTGGCTATGAGGATCCGGGGCTGATTACGGTCACCCTGGGTGCGGACGGAAGCATCAGTGATGCTAATGCAGACAATGACAGTGCCCGGCGGGAATATGTCCGGTTCAACGGCATTACCCTTCGGGTGCGGAACTACTCCAAAATGGTGCCCCTGAGAGTGGAAAAGATTTGGGCAGACGGGGAGAATACCTCGGTGCAGGTACAGGTTTATGCCAACGGTGTCAGCATGGGTGCAGACTTCCTGGCGAACCTGAGTACCACATCCGGCTGGATCCGGCAGTTCGGCTTGGCAGTACCGCTGTACATCAACGGTCAGCGGGCAGTGTACACACTCCTGGAAACCCAGATTGGCACCTGGAGCTACTCCTCCGAATATGGCGGAGACGGCTACCGCTATTACGATGTAACCTATTCCCCGATGCAATACTTGGACGCCAATGGTCAGGAGGTAACAGATCCTCAGGAGGCTGAGAGTATTTACCTGTCTGTAACCAACCAGCGTACCCAGCTGAATGTTGCCGTCAACAAGCTTGACCAGGACGGAGCGCCTCTGCCGGGAGCGGAATTCTATCTGTATCCCACCGGCGGCAAACAGAATGCGAATGTTATTCAGGATGATAATGGCAATAACGTGTTGGAGGGCTATTCCAACCCCATGATTGCCACATCGGATGAGAATGGCATCGTCAGTTTCAGAAATCTTCCTGCAGGTACTTACTTCCTTGTGGAGCACCAGGCACCACCCTACTACCAGGGTGACGATAGCTTGTATTGTCTGTTGGTTCAGGGAACCGGCGTGGTTATGTACAAGTATGAAGGCGACCAATGGACAGCATTGAACCACCGGAACATTACCAACACCAAGCTGGCGGAAGAGGTTATCATTGAAAAGCTGGTTGCAGGCAATATGGGTGACAAAACAAAGGATTTCGCTTTCACAGTGAAATCCACTGTGCCCATGCTTGAGGGGACGGGCTATACCCTTTCAAAGGGTGGGCTTCAGGCGGATTTCCAGCTTTCCCACGGTGAGAGCGTAACCCTCTATGCACCGGAGGGCGCAGTCCTGACCATCAGCGAGACCAATGCCGGTGGCTATTCCATTGAAATGAAGGCAGGAGAGACCTCGCTGAGCGGTGGCAGCTATACCGTAACGGATGCTGATGACCAGACCATCACCGTCACCAATACCAAGAATGTGGATGTCGATATGGGAATCATCCAGGACTCCCTGCCCTATGTTCTGCTTTTGTCCACGGCCGGCTGTGGAAGCCTGCTCCTTGCAGGAGGCCGGAAACGCCGGAAAAAGCAATAGGGGGTGGGACTATGACGAAAGAGGAACAGGTTCTCCAGGAGGAGAGCAGTGAAAAGCCACAGGCACCCCCCACGCCTGCGGGAAACTTCGCTTTTGATGCCATCGGAACCTGGCTGCGGAAGGTGCACTTTCGCCATCAGGTTTTCGGTGGTGTCAACGAGGTAGATGTCTGGCAAAAAATTGAAGAGCTGAACAACCTGTATGAGGCTGCGCTGATGGCAGAACGTGCCCGATACGACACCCTCCTGCGGCTGCTCTCTGAGAAAGCAGGTGAGGAGGAATAGGGAAACAAAATGCATCACCCGGTGCCATCATCCGCCGCCGGAGAAACCGGCTTCTGGACAGGAAAGATGCCATTTCCTTGGCTGTAAGAGTCCTGCTCCTGCTTCTGGTGGGCTGGCTGTTGGCCACCCAGGTCTTTCTCTTTACTCAGGTGAAGGGCAACAGTATGTTCCCCGCCCTGAAGGACGGAGACCTGGCCATCGGCTTCCGCCTGCAGCAGGTATACCAGAAGGGGGATGTGGTGATCTTTGAGCTGGACGGCCAGCTTCGGACAGGTCGGGTGGCGGCGAGAGCCGGAGATTTTGTGACCATCCAGGAGGATGGCACCCTCCTGGTAAACGGCACCATCCAGACCGGGGAAATACTCTACCCCACCTACCCCAAGGAAACCCTGACTTACCCCTATCAGGTGCCGGAGGACTCCCTGTTTATCCTGGGAGACTACCGCACCCAATCGGAGGACAGCCGGGACTTTGGCGCCGTCCCCCTGGAGAATGTGAAGGCAAAAGTCATCACCATTCTCCGCCGCAGAGGCCTGTAGACAAACGGAAGCCGGGACTTCCGTGATTCATGGAAACACAAGAATTGGAGGAATTACGATGAAAAAATTATTATCATTGGCCCTGGCACTGGTTATGGTGCTGACCCTGAGTGTAGCGGTAGCTGCCCAGGAGCATAGCGACATGGAAACGGTTACGATTTCTGTGACTTACAATGCAACCAATTCGGGAACTGTCTCCCCTGCGGAAACATTTGCTTTCACCATTGCGAAGACTTCCGTTACCGATGCGGCAGACGGTGTAACCACGGGGAATATGCCTGTACCCGCCGTGGGCAATGTGGAATTTGCTGAAGGAGATGCAGGCAATGCAGGTTCCATGACCAAGGATGTGACCATTACCCTGCCTGAGTATACCAGCGTAGGCGTTTACACCTATACCATTACGCCGACTCCCAGAACCACAGGCGGTGTGACTTACTGGGGAAGACCTATTAAACTGGTGGTTACCGTTATTGAGCAGAACGGCAAGATTCGAGTGGCCGCTGTCCATACCGAGGGCGAGGGTGAAGAAAAAACCGATGACATTACATACACCTACTCCGCCGGTTCTCTGTCTGTGACCAAGAGTGTTACCGGCAATCTGGGTGACCGGGCCAAGGAATTCAATGTATGGGTTACCTTCACCGCCCCTGAAGCCGGTGTGGTTAACAGCACGATTTCTTATATCGTAGACGGAGAAACTAAAACCATTGCCCCTGCTGAATGGGAAGAAAACACCGCATCCGTTCAGATTGCTCTGCACCATGAGGAGACCGTAACCTTCACCAACATCCCCTATGGTGTGACCTATCATGTGGCAGAAGATTCCTACGAAGCCGAGGATTATAAGACCAGCTACAATAAGCAGGACGGCACCATTGGGGCTGCCTCCGATGCTGTCACCATCACCAACACCAAGGGCACCACTGTGGACACCGGCATCGCGCTGGACAGCCTGCCTTATATTCTCCTGATTGCTGTGGCTGTGGTAGGCGTTGTGGCCTTCATCGCCAAGAAGCGCACCACCGACAGATGATTGACCCTGCCGGGGAATCCTCCCCGGCAGACCCCAATCCATTATAATGAGGTGTAACTTATGAAAAAACTGTTTGCCCTGCTGCTCACCCTGGCGTTGGTGCTGAGCTTCGGCGTTACCGCACTGGCGGCCGAGCCCACCACGATGACCAGCGCACCTACCACCTATGAGGCTCTGATTAAGACCTACGATTTGGTGGGCACCGATGACACGACTCTGTATCCTGCCGAAACCCTTACCTTCACTTCCACCCCCGCAGTGGGTAATCCTGACACCACCAACCTGACGGTAAATAACTTGGTGGTTACCGGCAACAAAGACCAGAAGCTGGTTATCAATGTGCCTGCCTACTCTAAGGTTGGTGTGTACCATTACACCATTACCGAAAATGCCGGCAACACCCAGGGTGTCACCTACACCAACGGTGCCGTGGAGCTGTCCGTTTTGGTGGAATATGACTATAACGACACCGATGGCGACGGCTACGGCCTGAAAGCCACCATCGGCGTGACCAATTCGGCAGGTGAAGGGGAGGAAGCGGTAAAGCATAATACCTTCACCAACACCTACTCCCTGGGTTCCCTCACCGTTTCCAAGGAGGTCGCCGGTAATCTGGCCAGCCAGACCCAGAAGTTCAGCATCGATGTGACCTTTACCTCTGACAAGCCGGTTCTGAGCACCATCACCTGCGGCGACGGTCAGACCATTACCTCCGCAAACTGGACCCTGGCAGATAGTGTGTATACTGCCAAAGTAACTGTGAAGCTGGCTCATGGTGACAATGTGACCTTCTCCAACATCCCTGCCGGCGTTACCTACACCGTTGTCGAGCAGGCCAAGCACGAAGCTGCAGATCCCAACGGCAGCAACCCGGAAACCGGCTATACCGTAACCTACGCAGATGAAAAGAGTGCAGGCACCATTACTGCTGATACTGTGGACACAGTGAAGGTCGTCAACACCAAGGGTACCACCGTCAATACCGGCGTGGTGCTGGACAGCCTGCCCTACATTCTCCTGATTGCTGTGGCTGTGGTGGCCGTTGTGCTCTTCACTGCCAGAAAACGGAGAAACCGGGAAGTCTGATAAAAGATGAACCCCGGAGGGCGGAAGCCCTCCGGGAGACCTCAAGGAAAGGAGCGGATACCCATGCGATACTGGATTCGGGGGCTGAACGCCCTGTTCAGCCTGGTGGTGCTTCTCTGCTTCTTTGTGGTGGTGGCCTACGCCGGCTATGCCCTGTGGGACAACAGCCAGGTGTATGCGGCTGCGGAAAATGTCCGGGATGAGATGCTCCAGTTCAAGCCCCAGCCGGATGCGGAGGAGGGCGGCCCCACATTCCATGAGCTTCAGGCGGTCAACCCGGATGTGTGTGCCTGGGTCACCCTGGACAACACCAACATTGACCACCCGGTTCTCCAGGGGACGGACAATCTGTCCTATATCAACCGGGATGTGTACGGAAACTTCTCCCTGGCAGGAAGCATTTTCCTGGACTCCCGGAACGACACAGCTTTTGCTGACCCCTATTCCTTGCTGTACGGTCATCACATGGAAAACAGCGGGATGTTCGGGGATTTGGATTTGTATAAGGACGAGGAATTTTTCCGGGAGAACAGAACCGGCCTTTTGATGACACCGGAGGGCGTGTACGATTTGGAAATCTTCTCCTGCCTTCTGGTGGAAGCTTCGGACGAATATATCTTCGAGCCGGAGGCCTGGCAGGGGGATCTGGAAGGTGCATTTTCGATGTAAAGGAAAATGCCATGTACCTCCGGGAGGAGATTTGGGGGAGCCTGGACGGGGATTCCCGGATTCTGGCTCTGACCACCTGCTCCGGGGAGTTCAGCGATGCCAGAACCGTGGTTCTGGCGGTAATGCACCCTCGTCAGATGGAAGCACAGGAGGGTTAGTAACATAAAAAAAACCATAAAACTTGGGTTCACTGCCATACTGGTGCTGCTGTGGGGAATGGTGCTGGGACAGGCGGTGCTGGCGGAACCTCAGGAAGCCCTGACCGGTGAGATTATCCTGCCGGTGACCATCCGGGCGGAGGGGACTTTGCCGGATACCCCTGATGTTTATACCCTGGTGCTGGAGGGAGAGGAAGGCGTACCCATGCCGGAAGGCAGTGAGGATCAGCGCTATCAATTTCAGGTCACCGGGGCCCAGACAACAGCCTTCCCCACCATTGTCTGCAACACAGTGGGAATCTACCGCTATACCATTTCCCAGGAACCGGGGGAAAACGCCTACTGCACCTACGACGAAATCAAGTACCAGGTTCTGGTCACCATAACCTATCAGGAGCAGGGAGAGGGCCTGGATGTGGCCATTGCCATTGCCCCGGAAGGCTCCACCGACAAGACGGATGCTGCACTTTTTGTCAACAGCTACGAAAGACCTCCGGTGGAGATTCCCCAGACCGGTGAGGTGGAAAACCTGTCCTTGATCCTCGGCCTGTGGGTGTGCAGCCTGCTGGCTGTGGCCCTGCTGTGGAAGCAGAGAAAAACCGTATAAAAATCGGTTCTATGTCAATAGTTGGGGTAGAGCCAAAATAGAAAAGTTAGAGATCGTGTCGGAGTGTGAGAGCTCCGGCACGATTTTTATGTATTACAGAACAGAATTCTTTTCCTGAAATTGGAGAAGTTCCTC